>NZ_JBFRVF010000016.1:0-31337 GCF_041475025.1 Vibrio sp. 10N.222.49.C12
GCTCGGCGCACCATAAAAAAAGGCTTGGTCAGTGACCAAGCCTTTTTAATATCGTTTCAATTAACTTCTATCTCAATCGATAAAAGCCAGCTGATTACCAACCCGTGATTTCACGTAGGCCTTTACCGATGTCAGCAAGAGACTTAACAGTCTTAACGCCTGCTGCTTCTAGTGCTGCGAATTTATCTTCAGCAGTACCTTTACCGCCAGAGATGATTGCGCCTGCGTGGCCCATACGTTTGCCCGGAGGAGCAGTAACACCAGCGATGTAAGATACAACTGGCTTAGTTACGTTTGCTTTGATGAAATCAGCCGCTTCTTCTTCCGCAGTACCACCGATTTCACCAATCATTACGATTGCTTCAGTTTCTGGGTCTTCTTGGAAAAGTTTCAAGATATCAATGAAGTTTGAACCTGGGATAGGGTCACCACCGATACCAACACATGTAGACTGACCAAAGCCTTCATCTGTTGTTTGCTTAACTGCTTCGTATGTCAGAGTACCTGAACGAGATACGATACCTACTTTACCCTTCTTGTGGATGTGACCAGGCATGATACCAATCTTACACTCGTCTGGAGTGATAAGACCTGGACAGTTAGGACCGATCATGCGAACGCCAGTTTCTTCTAGCTTCACTTTAACGTCGATCATATCTGTTGTAGGGATACCTTCAGTGATCGTTACGATCAGTTCGATACCTGCATCAATCGCTTCTAGGATTGCATCTTTACAGAAAGGAGCTGGTACGTAGATAACTGTTGCTGTTGCGCCAGTTACTTCTACCGCTTCACGTACTGTGTTGAATACTGGAAGGCCTAGGTGAGTTTGACCACCTTTACCAGGTGAAACACCACCAACCATTTGCGTACCGTATGCGATAGCTTGGTCTGAGTGGAATGTACCTTGACCGCCAGTGAAACCCTGACAGATTACTTTAGTGTCTTTGTTAATTAATACAGACATTATTTAGCCTCCGCAGCAGCAACAACTTTCTGAGCAGCATCTGTTAGAGATTCAGCTGCAATGATATCAACATCAGAATTAGCAAGTACTTCGCGACCTAGGTCTGCGTTTGTACCTTCTAGACGAACAACTACAGGAACTGTTACGCCGACTTCTTTAACTGCACCGATAATACCTTCAGCGATCATGTCACAACGAACGATGCCACCGAAAATGTTTACGAGTACTGCTTTAACATTATCATCAGAAAGGATGATCTTGAATGCTTCAGCTACACGCTCTTTAGTCGCGCCGCCGCCTACATCAAGGAAGTTTGCTGGCTTGCCGCCGTGTAGGTTTACGATATCCATCGTACCCATCGCAAGGCCTGCACCGTTAACCATACAGCCAACGTTACCATCTAGTGCTACGTAGTTCAGTTCCCACTGTGCTGCGTGTGCTTCGCGCTCATCTTCTTGAGATGGATCGTGCATTTCACGTAGTTTAGGCTGACGGTACATCGCGTTTGAGTCGATGTTGATCTTGCCGTCTAGACAAAGCAGGTTGCCTTCGCCAGTAATTACAAGCGGGTTGATTTCTAGTAGAGCTAGGTCGTACTGAGAGAACATTTGGCCAAGACCCATGAAGATCTTAACGAACTGTTTGATTTGATCGCCAACTAGACCAAGTTTGAACGCCAGTTCACGGCCTTGGTAAGCTTGAGGGCCTACTAGAGGATCGATCGCTGATTGGTGAATCAACTCTGGAGTTTCTTCAGCGATTTTCTCAATGTCCACACCGCCTTCAGTTGACGCCATGAATACAATTTTACGCGTTGCGCGGTCAACAACAGCACCTAGGTAAAGTTCGTTAGCAATGTTTGATGCTTCTTCAACTAGGATCTTAGTTACAGGCTGACCATTAGCGTCTGTTTGGTAAGTCACTAGGTTTTTACCTAGCCACTTTTGTGCAAACTCTTTAACGCCTTCTTTGGTGTCATGTAGCTCTACGCCGCCCGCTTTACCGCGGCCACCAGCGTGTACTTGACACTTAACGACTTTCTTGGCTGTACTGATACGACCTGCAGCTTCGAAAGCTTCTTGTGCAGTATCACATGCGAAACCTTCTGGTACAGGCAAACCGAATTCTGCAAACAGCTGTTTGGCTTGGTATTCATGCAAATTCATTTTGATATTCCGTTTATTTTCCCTTAAGGGATTATTATTTCCATAACGACACAGTTTCCTGTGTTACGTCTGTAGGGTCTTCTCAAAACAACTGCTGTCCATTTTCTAATGGCTTTACAGTTCAATTGAAGGCCAGACGTTGAGCAGCCTAGCCTTTGAAACTTTTTACGTCTAGCTAACGGGGTTAACTAGACGTTTTAGCGATACTAAACGTCTAATAGCAGACGTGCAGGATCTTCTAGAAGCTCTTTGATGGTCACTAGGAAGCCAACTGATTCACGGCCATCGATTAGACGGTGGTCGTAAGAAAGCGCTAGGTACATCATTGGTAGAATCTCTACCTTGCCATCAACAGCCATTGGACGGTCTTGGATTTTGTGCATACCCAAAATTGCCGCTTGAGGCGGGTTGATGATTGGCGTAGACATTAGAGAACCAAATACACCACCGTTTGTGATAGTGAAGTTGCCGCCCATCAGTTCATCAACCGTTAGCTTGCCGTCACGACCTTTGATTGCTAGCTCTTTGATGCCTTTTTCGATATCAGCGAAACCTAGTGTGTCACAGTCTTTGAGTACTGGAGTCACTAGACCACGTGGCGTTGATACTGCCATGCTGATGTCGAAGTAGTTGTGGTAAACGATATCTGTACCATCAATAGAAGCGTTCACTTCTGGGAAACGCTTCAGTGCTTCTGTTACTGCTTTCACGTAGAAAGACATGAAGCCAAGACGCGTATCGTGACGTTTCTCGAATTGGTCTTTGTACTGCTTACGAAGGTCCATGATTGGCTTCATGTTCACTTCGTTGAAAGTAGTCAGCATTGCTGTGCTGTTTTTCGCTTCTAGAAGACGGTTTGCAACTGTCTTACGCAGGCGAGTCATAGGCACGCGTTTTTGGCTGCGAGCCGCTGCTGGCGCTTCAACTGCTGGTGCAGATGCTGCTGCCGGAGCCGCTTTCGCTGCTGCTAGGTGTGCGTCGATGTCTTCACGAGTAATACGACCACCAACACCAGTGCCTTTAACGTCAGCTGGTTGTAGGTTGTGCTCAGCAAGCAGGCGACGAACAGCTGGGCTTAGTGCGTCGTTGTTCTCTTCTGTTAGCGCAGCTTTATGGCGCTTATCAGGAGATGCTTCTGTATCTTCAGTGGTGTCTTTCGTTGGTTCACCGGCGACAGCACCCGGCTTGATTTTAGCCAAAAGCTGCTTAGAAAGTACCGTAGCACCCTCTTCTTCGATGATAGCTTCCAGAACACCCGCTTCAGGAGCCGGTACTTCTAGAACTACTTTATCTGTTTCGATATCTACAATGACTTCATCACGTGCAACCGCTTCGCCCGGTTTTTTGTGCCAAGTAGCAACTGTTGCATCAGCCACAGATTCAGGTAAATCTGGAACCAGAATTTCAATTGTCATGTGCGTATTTTCCTTTTACTTCTAGTTCTTAAGTAGGGTCAAAGCGTCGTCAACTAACGCTTTTTGTTGTTTCAAGTGTACTGACATATAGCCAACAGCTGGTGATGCTGATGCAGGACGACCTGCGTATTGAATATCAGCACCTACTGGGATAGCAGCTCGGAAATTATGTTGGCTACTGTACCAAGCACCTTGGTTTTGTGGCTCTTCTTGACACCAAACGTAATCGACTACATTTGTGTACTGTGCGATGGCAGCTCTCACGTCCTCATAAGGGAACGGGTAAAGTTGCTCAATACGTACAATAGCGACATCGTCTTGCTCGTTCTTACGTCTTTGGTCAAGCAGGTCAAAGTAAACCTTACCTGAACAGAACACGACGCGTTTTACGTTCTCAGGCGCCAGATCATCAATTTCTGCGATAGCTGGTTGGAACGTGCCTTCTGCCAAATCTTCAAGAGAAGAAGTACACAGAGGGTGACGAAGCAATGACTTAGGTGACATTACAATCAGTGGACGACGCATTGGTCGAACAACCTGACGGCGAATCATGTGGTAAACCTGAGCTGGTGTTGAAGGAACAACAACCTGCATGTTTTGTTCAGCACATAACTGAAGGTAACGCTCAAGACGTGCAGAAGAGTGCTCCGGGCCTTGGCCTTCATAACCGTGAGGAAGCAGCATAGTTAGACCACATAGACGTGCCCACTTTTGCTCACCTGATGAAATGAATTGGTCGATAACAACTTGTGCACCGTTTGCGAAGTCACCAAATTGAGCTTCCCAAAGGGTTAGACCGCTTGGCTCTGCTGTCGCGTAACCATACTCAAATGCGAGTACCGCTTCTTCAGATAACACAGAGTCAAACACTTGGAATGGCCCTTGTTTATCATGAATGTTCGCAAGAGGAACATACGTGCTTGCATCTGATTGATTGTGCAGTACTGAGTGACGGTGGAAGAACGTACCACGACCTGAATCTTGGCCTGAGATACGAATACGCTTACCGTCGTCAACAAGTGTTGCGTATGCCAGAGTTTCAGCCATACCCCAATCGACTTGTTTCTCACCATTCACCATGGCAGTACGATCGTTGTACAGTTTATTTACTCGGCTTTGCAACTTGTGGCTGTCCGGGTATTGACAAAGTTTGGTACCAAGCTCTTTCAGGCGCTCGATATCAATCTTGTTATCCCACTCGATGTTCCAGTCGTGACCTAGGTAAGGAGACCAGTCTACTGAGTGAAGTGCCATTGGACGCCACTCTTTAACCACAACTTCACCGTGATCAAGTGCATCACGATATTCGTTAACTAGCTGAGTTGCTGTATCAATACCAAACTCACCGCGCTCCATTAGCACGTCAGCGTAAAGCTTACGTGGTGTTGGGTGCTTCTTGATTTTTTGGTACATCAAAGGCTGTGTTGCATTCGGCTCATCGGCTTCATTGTGACCGTGGCGACGGTAACAAACCAAATCAATAACAACATCACGCTTAAACGTATTACGGTAATCCAATGCAAGACGCGCAACAAACGCAACCGCTTCTGGATCATCAGAGTTAACGTGGAAAATCGGAGCCTGAACCATCTTCGCGATATCGGTACAGTACATCGTAGAGCGTGTATCGCGAGGGTTAGACGTTGTAAAACCAACTTGGTTGTTTACAACGATACGAACCGTACCACCTACACAGAAACCACGAGCTTGAGACATGTTAAACGTCTCTTGTACTACACCCTGACCAGCGATAGCTGAGTCACCGTGGATAGTAATTGGAAGTACACGGCTACCATCATTATCACCAAGGCGATCTTGACGTGCACGTACTGAACCGATAACTACCGGGTTTACGATTTCTAAGTGAGATGGGTTAAATGCTAGTGCTAAGTGAACGTTGCCGCCTGGCGTTGCGAAGTCCGCAGAGAAGCCTTGGTGGTATTTCACATCACCAGTACCCCACGTGTCATCGTGCTTGCCCGCAAACTCGTCAAACAGGTCTTGTGGCTTTTTACCAAGCACGTTGACCAACATGTTTAGACGACCACGGTGAGCCATACCAACAACAACTTCACGCATGCCTTGTCCGCCAGCATGACGAATAATTTCTTTCGTCATTGGTATAAGAGCATCACCACCTTCCAACGAGAAGCGTTTTGCGCCTGGGAATTTCGCACCAAGATAGCGCTCAAGACCTTCAGCAGCAGTTAGCTCTTCTAGGAAAGCTTGCTTTTCTTCTTTGTTGAAAGAGGGTTGACCAGATACAGACTCTAAACGTTGTTGGATCCAACGCTTTTGCTCTGTATTTGTCATGTGCATGTATTCAGCACCAATAGAGCCACAATACGTTTGCTTTAGAGATTTGTAGAGATCTTTAAGCACCATCGTCTCTTGGCCAATGGCGTAAGAGCCGACGTTGAACGTCTCATTGAGGTCATCTTCGGTAAGAGTGTGGAAAGAAGGGTCCAGTTCATCAACTGTCGCTCTTTTCCATAAACCTAGGGGGTCTAGATTTGCTGCTTGATGCCCTCGGAATCGATAGGCATTAATAAGTTGCAGAACCTTTACTTGTTTCGCATCGACATCTGGATCACTAACTTGGACACTGTAATGCTTTGTTTCTTGAGCGAGTCGACGGAAGTATTCACGAACACGAGAGTGTGGTTGTTCCACTGTCTCTGAAGCTTGCACAGGCAGTTCTTCAAAAACACTTCTCCATTCGTCACTTACCGAATCTGGGTCACTTAGATACAGTTCATAGAGTTCTTCTACGTACGTTGCATTGGCGCCAGCCAAGTGTGAAGACTCGAGCCATGCCTTCATCACGCCGTTGTGCATATTTTCCCTTAACCAGTAGTTTTCACGTTTGCTGCGGTCTATGCCGAGCTATTAAAAGGCCGCCCCAAAACTTCTAGGGCGGCAATTTTTATATAACTTAAACCGAACGATTCACTAGCATGGTCTTAATATGACCAATCGCTTTCGTCGGATTTAATCCCTTAGGACAAACACTTACACAATTCATGATGCCATGGCAACGAAAAACGCTAAATGCATCATCAAGATCGGACAAACGTTCGTCTGTCGCTGTATCTCGGCTATCAATTAGCCAACGGTACGCTGCAAGCAGGCCTGCTGGTCCGATGAATTTGTCAGGGTTCCACCAGAATGATGGGCATGACGTTGTACAACATGCACACATGATACATTCGTACAATCCATCTAAATGAGCACGCTCATCAGGGCTTTGTAAGTTTTCACGAGCCGGTGGCACATTGCCATCAGACACTAAGAATGGCTTCACTTTTTCGTAGTTATCGTAGAACTGAGTCATGTCTACAATCAGGTCACGAACAACGGGTAAGCCAGGCAGTGGGCGAATCACAATCTTGTCTTGGCCCGAAAGCGCAGACAATGGCGTGATACACGCTAGGCCATTTTTACCGTTCATGTTCAAACCATCCGAGCCACATACACCTTCACGGCATGAGCGACGGAATGAGATTGTTGGATCTTGCTCTTTCAACAGAATAAGCGCATCCAAAAGCATCATGTCTGAACCTTCATCCACTTCTAGAGTGTATTCCTTCATATAAGGTTTCTGGTCGACATCTGGATTGTAACGATATAAAGAGAAATTCAGTTTCATGGTCATATCTCCTTAGTACGTACGTGCTTTTGGTGGGAACGCTTCACGATGGATAGGTTCCATGTTTACACCACGCTTAGTCATGCTCTCTGACTCTGGGTTGTAAAGTGAGTGGCATAGCCATTGCTCATCATCACGATCAGGGAAATCGAATCGAGCGTGTGCGCCACGGCTCTCTGTGCGGAAATTTGCAGCAACAGCCGTTGCGAATGCCGTTTCCATCAAGTTTTCAAGCTCTAGACACTCGATACGTTGAGTGTTGAACTCTGTAGACTTATCAGATAGGTGTGCATTTTTCAGACGCTCGCGAATCGCTTTTAGCTCTTCTAGGCCTTCAGCCATTGCTTTGCCTTCACGGAATACTGAGAAGTTGTTCTGCATACATTGCTGAAGATCTTTACGGATTTGCGCTGGATCTTCGCCGTCTGTGCTGTTTTCCCAACGGTTGTAACGCTCTAGTGAACGCTCAATGTCAGCTTCAGTTGCAGGTTTCGCTTCGTCTTGCTTCTTCAGTGTCTCACCTAGGTGTAGACCTGTCGCACGACCAAATACCACTAAATCAAGCAGTGAGTTACCACCTAGACGGTTGGCACCATGTACTGATACTGACGCGATTTCACCACAAGCAAAGAGACCTTGGATTTCAACATCGTTGCCGTCTTCGGTTTGCTTAATAGCTTGACCAGAAACTTGTGTTGGAACACCACCCATCATGTAGTGACATGTAGGGATTACTGGGATTGGCTCTTTCACTGGATCAACGTGAGCAAAGGTACGAGAAAGTTCACATACACCAGGAAGACGAGATTCAAGTGTCTCTTTACCTAGATGATCAAGCTTAAGCTTGATGTGTGGACCCCAAGGGCCATCGCAACCGCGACCTTCACGAATTTCAACCATCATTGAACGAGCAACAACATCACGACCCGCTAAGTCTTTAGCGTTTGGTGCGTAACGTTCCATGAAGCGTTCGCCGTCTTTATTGAGAAGGTAACCACCTTCACCACGACAACCTTCCGTTACCAATACACCTGCACCAGCGATACCCGTCGGGTGGAACTGCCACATTTCGATGTCTTGCATAGGAACGCCAGCACGAATCGCCATACCAACACCGTCACCAGTGTTAATGTGTGCATTGGTTGTTGATGCGTAGATACGACCAGCACCACCAGTCGCAAGGATTGTTGCCTTCGCTTTGAAGTAGCAAACCTCGCCCGTTTCCATACAAAGCGCGGTAGTACCTAAAATTGCACCATCTTCGTTTTTAACAAGATCCAGTGCATACCACT
Organism: Vibrio sp. 10N.222.49.C12; assembly: GCF_041475025.1. Lineage (NCBI taxonomy): Bacteria > Pseudomonadati > Pseudomonadota > Gammaproteobacteria > Vibrionales > Vibrionaceae > Vibrio > Vibrio sp. 10N.222.49.C12. The sequence goes on from NZ_JBFRVF010000016.1 coordinate 8,490, forward strand.
CAGAGAAAACCGTCGTTTTGTGTTTAATGTTTTGTTGGTAAAGCGTATGAAGCAGTGCGTGACCAGTACGGTCGGCTGCAGCTGCGGTACGAGCCGCTTGCTCACCACCAAAGTTTTTAGATTGACCACCGAAAGGACGCTGGTAAATAGTACCGTTCTCAAAACGAGAGAAAGGCAGGCCCATTTTTTCGAGTTCGATTACCGACTCAGGACCGTTTTTACACATGTATTCGATAGCGTCTTGGTCACCGATGTAATCAGAACCTTTTACTGTGTCATACATATGTTGTTCCCAATGGTCTTCATGCGCGTTACCAAGAGCAACAGTGATGCCGCCTTGCGCTGAAACCGTATGAGAACGAGTAGGGAAAACTTTAGAAAGCAATGCACAAGAAAGGCCTTGCTCAGAAATTTGCAGTGCGGCACGCATACCTGCACCACCAGCGCCGATCACTACGGCATCAAACTCACGAACAGGAATAGTCACTTACGCACCCCACAAAATAAACAGACCAGAGAAGAAATATCCAAGAAGAACTGCAACAACACCGACTTGAAGACCAACACGCAGTTTTGCGCATTTGATGTAGTCAGTTAGTACTTGCCATAGGCCGATCCACGCGTGAACCAAAACAGAAGTAAGCGCTAACATGGTGAAGACTTTAGTGAAGGTTCCACCAAAGAATTGCGTCCAAGATGCGTAAGAGATATCACCAGAGAAAGCACAAAAGCTAACTAGGTAGATAGTGTAAAGCGTCATAATGATGGCAGTAGCACGAATCAATAGATAATCGTGGACACCATTACGACCAAAAGTAGAAACGTTGTTTACCATACTAAGATCCCCGCTAGTAGAGACAATACCGCTGTTGCTGCGAATGCAACCTTAGCGCTCTTCGCGCCAGATTCCAGCTCTTCAAAGTGACCAAGGTCCATAAGAAGGTGACGAATACCACCAGCAATGTGGTAAGCCAAAGCGGTTAAAATGCCCCACAGAATAAACTTCACGAAGAAACCATCGACAATGTCGCTAGCTTCGGCAAAGCCTACTGGGGATGAGAGGGAAATGGATAGTAACCAAAGCAAAATTCCAATCGCGACAAAAGTTATCACCCCAGACACACGGTGTAGGATGGAAGCTATTGCTGTGATTGGAAAGTGGATGGTCTGTAAATCTAAATTAACAGGTCTTGTCTTTCTTTCTTTCACGGGCTTGCTCACTCAGCTCCATTGAGCATTATGGTCATTAAATAACCTTATGATATTGTTATGGACAAAATTTGATTGTAAACCTTCAAAATTTAACATTAACTTAACAAATAACTGAAGTTGAGCCTTAGATAATTGTAAAATAATTGTTAACTGCTCGATTAAGAAAGACACCTCACATTTCTTCTTAGCCTTGCATTTATAAGGTTTTAACCAAACTTTTCAGCGTCACTATACGACTGGCAACATTCTAATACAATTGATGTAACAAATAATGCTACACAGACCAGATTTTTAACGAATTTAATGTAAAAAACACTAACAAGTGCACACAAAGCTTCAGAAAAATTGACTTTCCCACGTAAGACCAGTAAAAAAATGGCACATAAACATCCTGGACGGATTAAATAATAAACAAAGGAGATTGTTATGGCGGATAAGAAAGCTACCCTTCACATTGAAGGTCAAGCGCCAATCGAGCTGCCGATTACAGAAGGTGTACTTGGTACTCCAGTGATCGATGTTCGTACACTAGGTTCTAATGGTTTTTTCACTTTTGACCCTGGTTTTCTTGCCACTGCATCCTGTGAGTCTCAAATCACTTTTATTGACGGTGGAAAAGGCATTCTTTTACATCGTGGTTATCCAATCGACCAACTTGCCAATAACGCTGATTACTTAGAAGTATGTTACATACTTCTTTACGGTGAAGCCCCATCTAGAGCTGAGTACGAAAAGTTCAAGACTACCGTGACACGTCACACTATGGTGCACGAGCAAATCGCTAGTTTCTTCCACGGCTTCCGTCGTGACGCTCACCCTATGGCTGTAATGTGTGGTGTTGTAGGCGCTCTAGCGGCGTTCTACCACGACTCACTTGATGTCAACAACGATACACACCGTGAAATTGCGGCATACCGCCTGATTTCAAAAATGCCAACACTGGCTGCAATGTGTTACAAATATTCAATCGGTCAGCCGTTTATCTACCCACGTAACGACCTAGGCTACGCAGAAAACTTCTTACACATGATGTTTGCAAACCCATGTGAAGAGTATGAAGTGAACCCTATCGTTGCTCGTGCAATGGATAAGATTTTCACTCTACATGCTGACCACGAACAGAACGCTTCTACGTCTACAGTGCGTCTTGCTGGTTCATCTGGTGCTAACCCGTTTGCGTGTATCGCAGCAGGTATCGCATCACTTTGGGGCCCAGCTCACGGCGGTGCAAACGAAGCTTGTCTGCGCATGCTTGAAGAGATCGGTAGCGTAGATAACATTGAAGAATACGTTGCGAAAGCAAAAGACAAAGATGACCCATTCCGTTTGATGGGCTTCGGTCACCGTGTTTACAAGAACTACGACCCACGTGCAACAGTAATGCGCGAAGCGTGTCACGAAGTGCTTAAAGAGCTAAACATCCAAGATCCACTACTAGACGTGGCGATGGAACTTGAGCGTATCGCTCTTTCTGATGAGTACTTTGTTTCTAAGAAGCTATACCCGAACGTAGATTTCTACTCAGGTATCATTCTGAAAGCAATCGGTATTCCAGTATCTATGTTTACAGTAATCTTCGCGATGTCTCGTACCATCGGTTGGATTGCTCACTGGAACGAAATGCACAGCGATCCGACGAACCGTATCGGTCGTCCTCGTCAGCTATATACTGGTGAAGAACAACGTGACTTTAAAGCACTTCACGAACGTGAATAGTTGCTATAAATCATAATGTTAAAAGGGGTTGATGTGAGAACATCAACCCCTTTTCTTTTGTACGCTCTCAACTTCGTCATCCTCAAGAATGCGAAGTGAACGAATAAAATAATATCGTCATCCCCAAGAACGAGGGACGAATGAGTTGGGGATCTCCTTAAGCGAGCAGATAAACTATACAGGTTACCTGCTCAATTCTAGAGAACGACGCATACACTCGACTCGTACCCCTTATCTCGCATCTGCTCTTAAACTGGGTTATCGATATCAATAAACTCAACATCCAAGCCATGTTCTTCCGCTAACCATTCACCTAACGCTTTTACACCGTATCGCTCAGTCGCGTGGTGGCCAGCAGCAAAATAATGAATGTCTTGCTCGCGTGCTGAGTAAGTAGTGCGCTCAGAAATTTCGCCAGAAATAAAAGCATCAATGCCTTGAGAAGCCGCTAGCTCAATGTAGTCTTGACCACCACCAGTACACCAACCGACGGTCGTTATCATTTTGTCTTGGTTTTCTGGAGCGATATGCAGTGGTTTACGATTTAGAGCTTGATCGATTTTTGCTGCGAATTCAGTACCTGTCATTGGTGTTTTTAATTTACCAAACATAGCAACCGATTGTGGGTGCCCTTCCAAACCGCCTTCGACTTCTATCTCAAGTAACTCCGCCAGTTTCGCGTTATTACCAAGCTCAGGGTGGATATCAAGCGGCAAGTGATAACCTAAAAGATTGATGTCATTTTTAATCAAGGTACGAATGCGCTTGCCCTTCATGCCACGAATCGCTTCTGACTCGCCTTTCCAGAAAAAGCCGTGATGGACTAACAAAGCGTCTGCGTTCAGTTCTACCGCTTTATCAATCAAGGCTTGAGAAGCTGTTACACCAGTAACGATTCGCTTCACTTCTGTCGCGCCTTCAACTTGAAGACCATTAGGACAGTAATCTTTAATCTGCTGTGGCTGCAGTTTTTCGTTAAGTAGCTTTTCTAATTGTAAGTTAATCATTTTTCTTTCCAGCTTACCTTTATAATAACGTCGTTATATCAATTTACGGGTAGAATGTCGAAAGCCCCACGATGAGTTTATGAGGAAGAGATGACAGCACTGCAACGTTTTTACCAATGGGTCATCGACTCACCGCCATTACTAGAAATCAAGCCACCGGTTTCGGATCTCAGTGCATTCTCTAGCAACCATGCCATCGACTCATCACATACTTATGAGGGTAATCCTAGATTAGGTTTCCTCTACCAATATCTATGCGAGCAAGTGATCGCTGCCTCACCGAATTACTCGATAAAGCACGACGAGATTCAGATCAATGTGGAAGGCAGAACTCTCGGTGCAATCGACTTTATTCTTAAAGGAGAGAGCAGCCAAAAGCTGGAACATTGGGAAGTGGCGATTAAGTTTTATCTGCTCCACGAACAAACATGGTTTGGACCCAACTCTCACGACCAATTGGATAAGAAACTCGACAGGATGCTCAGCCACCAACTCGAAATGTCCTCTTCTGCCGCCTTTGTTGAGCAATATCCAGAAATCGATGTCGACTCAAAACACTTACTGATGCAAGGTCGTCTGTATACCAACCCTTTCTTAGAGCAAAACATACCGACAAAATGCTTGGGCTATGACATTAACCCAAGCCAAGTAAACGGCTTTTGGTGCTATCAAGATCAGGCTCATTTAATCAGTGAACCACTGTATCCACTCACCAAAGAGCAATGGGCAGCAGGGACGGATGATTTCAGCAGTCAGCCTATCACCGAGTTCGGTGATCGCTTCGTCCATGGGCAAACAAAGTCGGGGCAATTCTGGTTTGTGATGCCACAAAGTTGGCCACACGGTTAGTCGTCTGAGCTAACTCAGTTACCTTTTCCCGCTTATACGTAACTAACACAAACAAAAAGGGCTGATGCTTTCACATCAACCCTTCTTCTATTTACGTAGCAACTCTAGTAATCGAGATTCGATTATAGGCCAGCCGCTGCAAATACTTGGTTAACAATCTCTTGAGCTTCTGCTTCGATTGCTTTTAGGTGCTCTTCACCTTTAAAGCTTTCACAGTAGATCTTGTAGATGTCTTCAGTGCCTGATGGACGAGCAGCGAACCAACCGTTCTCAGTTGTCACTTTAAGGCCACCAATCGCAGCGCCATTACCAGGAGCATGCGTTAAACGAGCAGTAATCGCATCGCCAGCAAGCGTTTCAGCAGAAACCATCTCTGGAGAGAGCTTTTTCAGCACGTCTTTTTGTGCGCCATTTGCTACCGCTTGAATACGGTTGTACTTAGATTCACCGTGTTTAGCAGCCAGCTCTTCGTAGTACTCTTGTGGGTTCTTACCTGTCACGGCTGTGATCTCAGCCGCAAGCAAGCAAAGAATCAGGCCGTCTTTATCTGTTGACCAAGGCGTACCGTCTTTACGTAGGAAAGAAGCACCTGCGCTCTCTTCGCCACCAAAACCAAACTGGCCGTTGTATAAGCCATCAACGAACCATTTGAAACCAACTGGCACTTCACAAAGTTCGCGACCTAAGTCAGAAACTACGCGATCGATTAATGCACTTGATACTAGTGTCTTACCAACAGCAACGTCTTTACCCCAACCTTCACGGTTACGGTATAGGTAATCAATACAAACCGCTAAGAAGTGGTTTGGATTCATCAAACCTTTAGGTGTCACGATACCGTGGCGATCGTAATCTGGGTCGTTACCAAATGCTAGAGCGTACTCGTCTTTAAGTGCAAGCAAACCTGCCATTGCGTATGGAGAAGAACAGTCCATACGAACTACGCCATCTTTATCTAGAGACATGAATTGGAATGAAGGGTCAACCGCTTCACTTACCAGAGTAAGATCTAGATTGTACGCTTTACCAATTTGACGCCAGTAATCAATACCGCTGCCACCCAGTGGATCAACACCAATCTTGATGTTTGCTTTCTGGATCGCTTCCATATCCACGACGTTAACCAAATCAGCGACGTATGGCGCGACTAGGTCAACTTCTTTTACTAGCTCAGACTGTTTAGCCTGTGCGATAGGCGTACGCTTAACACCTTGCATTTGCTCAGCAATGATCACGTTCGCACGGTCTTCAATCGCTTGAGTCAGTTCAGCTTCAGCTGGGCCACCGTGTGTCGGGTTGTATTTAATACCGCCGTCTTGAGGTGGGTTATGTGAAGGCGTGATAACAATGCCGTCGGCTTTTTTGTCATTCACTAGGTTGTGCGTAAGAATCGCGTGCGAGATACCAGGTGTTGGAGTAAAGCCGTTGTTTTCTTGAATAATAACTTCAACACCGTTCGCTACAAGCACTTCGATAACCGTAGAGAACGCAGGCTCAGATAGAGCGTGAGTATCTTTACCTAAGAAAAGAGGGCCAGTTGTACCTTGCTCGGCACGAACTTCAGCAACCGCTTGTGCAATTGCTAGAATGTGGTTTTCGTTAAATGTTGATTTGTCTGCTGTACCGCGGTGACCTGAAGTACCGAAAAGTACTTTATGATCTGGGTTCGTAGCATCCGGTTGCTGTAAGAAATAGTTAGCAACTAAAGCCGGGATATTATGAAGATCTTCCTGCTGAGCTTTCTGCCCAGCACGAGGGTGCATAGCCATTTTTCGACATCCTTATATATAAAATTTTAAAACAAAAAAACCTCATAATATCTTCTTATCCATGGATATTATGAGGTTTAAATCAGATTTCGTTAAATTGAACCTGTTACTTTTTCTATCAATTCTGCTTGGAAATTCATGCGGCTCATAAGCTGCTCAACCATCTGTCTTTTTCGGCTTGTATTGTTATTAGTAATAACCCAAAAAGGACTTTGTGGAATAGCTTTAGGCTTAGTCGTGTTGCCGTTTGCTAGCAACGTCGCTTCGTTATCTGCAAAGTAAACGCGCTTACGGCCTTTTACTTGAGTTGCTTCTGAAAAGCTTAAAGGGTCGATTTTATGCAGTGTTGATAACACAAGCATGAAACGATCAATGGCTTTCTTTAGTGATGCAAACTCATCTGATATTAGTAGTGAGCGCATTTCTTTAACGCCATCGAACTTCTCTGGAGTAAAGCCTACCTCTTTGCTAACAACGATACCTTTTGGCTCAACGATCTCTTCGATCGGAGCCATGCCTTGGCTATCAACCTGTAACAAGCGGCGCAGAATATCTGAAGCGCTTTCGCCAATACGTTCTGTCTGACCCGCAATAAAACGGTATAGGTCCTCATCAACCTCAATTGTTTTCATTCGCTTTTCACAATCTCAATGTTTAAACTCTGGGGGATTATAGCGAGATCCGCGCGGATACTCTACGTCAAACCCACCATGAATAAGATAAAAATGTCAGTACAGCTCAACTATAAAATTGAAGGTGAGGGTCACACCATTGTTTTGATCCATGGATTATTCGGTAATCTGGACAACCTTGGCTTGCTCGCTAGGGATCTAAAAGCCGATCATCAGGTACTTAGTATCGATCTCCGCAACCACGGTCAATCCTTCCATAGTGACACTCATAACTATCAAGCGATGGCACAAGACGTGGCTCAACTGCTGCATGATCTTAAGTCAGAAGACGTCACTGTGATTGGTCACTCGATGGGTGGCAAAGTAGCGATGGCACTGACACAACATCTTGCGCTGCATAAATTGATTGTCTTGGATATGGCTCCGGTCGCGTACACTCAGAGTCGCCACGACAACGTATTCGCAGGCCTGCAAGCCGTGATAGAAGAAGAGCCGACTTCACGCTCAGATGCACTCAAGGTTCTCGCAAAACATATCGAGATCGATGGCGTTCGCCAGTTTTTAACCAAATCTTTGTTCAAAACAGAGCAAGGCATCATGGAATGGCGCTTCAATGTTGCTTCGTTATTGAGCAACTACCCACATATTATTGGTTGGGAACCGATCGAGAAAACCTCGGTCAAAACCTTGCTCATTAAAGGTGGGGATTCAGATTACCTCACCGCAGAACATCAAGCAGCCGTTCAGCAGCAATTTTCTAACGCAAAAGCGCATGTCATTGCCAACACAGGTCACTGGCTGCATGCTGAAAAACCAGCAGAAGTACTTAGAGCAATTAGAAAATTCATCGCTTAACTGCGCTTTTTCGTGCAGATAAATGAGAGCTGTGTAATTACTGCAGATTAACTTTATCTCACAACAGTGATATAGTGCGCCCAAGCAAAATTGGTATATAAGGTTCCCATGCTTTACGACTACATGAACATCATCGAATCTGTTGGTTTAGATCTCCTGTTTGCCGCGATTTTCTTTTTAATCGGTATGGCAATTAAGGACGTTCTCAAGCAGGGAAATGTTCCTCCATTTGGTCGTCGCATCGTATGGTTAGTACTTTTCCTTGGCTGTGCGGGTTTTATCGCCAAAGGGATAATCCAACTAAGCTGGGAAGGAACTGGAATCTAACGATTCTCTTCCGAACTTTATTACACCGACAACAGACAAAATGAAAGGTAATGATTCTATGGCAAGTGTAGGTCTCTTCTTTGGTAGCGATACAGGTAACACTGAAGCTGTTGCTAAGATGATTCAAAAGCAATTGAGCAAACAGCTCGTTCACGTTCAAGACATTGCAAAAAGCAGCAAAGAAGATATCGATAACTTCGATCTACTGCTGCTTGGTATCCCTACGTGGTACTACGGCGAAGCACAATGTGATTGGGATGACTTTTTCCCAGAGCTAGAAGCTATTGATTTCTCAACTAAGCTTGTTGCTATCTTTGGTTGTGGCGACCAAGAAGATTACGCAGAATACTTCTGTGATGCTATGGGTACTATCCGTGACATCGTTGAAGCGAAAGGCGGTACTATCCTAGGTCACACATCAACTGAAGGCTACGAATTCGAAGCATCGAAAGGTTTAGTTGAAGGCGATGACAGCCAATTCGTTGGTCTATGTATCGATGAAGACCGTCAACCTGAGCTAACTGATGAGCGCGTATCTAACTGGGTTAAACAAATCCACGAAGAGATGTGCCTAGCAGAGCTAGAAGACTAATTCTCTAGTGGTTGTTAATTGTTACAATTAATAACCATTATGTAGATATGAAAAAACCTCCTTATAGGAGGTTTTTTGCTATTTAAAATCTATTAATTAGCACTCAGCTTCTAATGCTTCATCGTCATCTCTAAATTGCGGCTTCTTTCTTACATAGAGGGTGCGTTGAATTTCTGAAACCACATTACCCTGCTTATCTTTCACGTGAATAATAAATTCGGGGAAACACTTTTCACCGAGTTGCGTCTGGCGATAGATATCGTCAAGCTGCCCTTGGCTTATCTCAAAATCTGCATACAAGTCCGATTGCCCCGGCTTGATGAAGTTAATGCTCGCTTCTTTATCCCAAACATAATATCGCTCACCTAAAATTCCCATTAACATCAATGAGTAAACGGGATCGGTAAGAGAAAAGATACTGCCGCCATATTGAGTACGATTGGCGTTCTTATTCCACCAGCGTAGCTTAAGTACTGTCTTAACAACCCTAAAGTCAGCGCTAATGTGGGCTATTCGAATACCCGCTCCCCAAAAGGGAGGCCAAATATTAAGAGCAAATTTTACAATGTTGGGTTTATATATTTTTGCGAGTTGCTTATTCATAACAACATTCCATGTTCATATCAGAAACACCGTCACCTTGACTGGTCGTACCTCCACTATAAGTGAGATACTTCCAATTTACAAAACAGATTGTGATGTCAGTAAGTAACCCTTTGAAGTTCGTGGTTTATTGTTATGCCTGACTAAACTATAATGGTATTAATATTGAATTCTGTTAATTGCTGCAGATCATCAACAGGAAAGTATATGTCAGACAATAATCAAGCGCTAAAAGATGCAGGTCTTAAAGTGACCCTTCCACGGCTCAAAATTTTAGAAGTATTACAACAGCCAGACTGCCAACATATTAGTGCTGAAGATTTATATAAGAAGCTGATCGACCTAGGTGAAGAAATCGGTCTTGCAACCGTTTATCGAGTACTTAACCAATTCGATGACGCTGGCATTGTAACTCGTCACCACTTCGAAGGCGGCAAGTCTGTATTTGAACTTTCTACACAGCACCACCACGACCACCTTGTATGTTTAGATTGTGGCGAAGTGATCGAATTCTCTGATGACATCATCGAAGAAAGACAGAAAGAGATTGCTCAGCGTTACAACGTGCAACTAACAAACCACAGTTTGTACTTGTACGGCAAAAGCATTAGCGGAGATTGCAAAGGCAATCCAGACGCGCATAAAGCGAAGTAGTAATACAGAACGCTGGCTTAGGCCGGCGTTTTTTATATGGTCACTACATAAGACGATTAATCGCAACTTATTCTATAATTGACGACTTTATTCAGACACAAAAAAACCGGCCCTAAGCCGGTTTTTTATTGGGTCGTTTTTAACAAACTAAATACTCAAGCATTAAGCTTCAGTTTTACCCCATGTGTCACGTAGACCAACCGTGCGGTTGAAGACTAGTGCATCTGCTTTAGAGTCTTTCGAATCCACACAGAAGTAACCTGTACGTTCAAACTGGTACGCTTGCTCTGCCACACCTTCTGCTAAGCTAGGTTCAACAAAACCATTTAGCGTAACAAGTGATTCAGGGTTTAGCGTTGCAGCGAAGTCATCAGCAGCGGCTGGGTTTGGCACTGTGAATAGACGATCGTACAAACGAATCTCAGCAGGCAGTGCTTTATCAGCAGATACCCAGTGGATAACGCCTTTCACTTTGCGGCCATCTGCAGGGTTCTTACCCAATGTTTCATTGTCGTAAGAACAGAAGATAGTCGTAATGTTGCCTTCTGCATCTTTTTCGATACGTTCAGCTTTGATCACGTAAGCACCACGCAGGCGAACTTCTTTACCTAGAACCAAACGCTTGTACTTTTTGTTTGCTTCTTCACGGAAGTCATCACGCTCAATCCAAACTTCACGTGTAAATGGTACTTCACGAGTGCCCATTTCTGGCTTGTTTGGGTGATTTGCAACCGTTAACGTTTCTACTGTATCTGCTTCGTAGTTTTCGATAACGATCTTAACTGGATCCAGAACAGCCATTGCACGAGGTGCATTTTCGTTCAGATCATCACGGATGCAAGATTCAAGTGAACCGAACTCAATCATGTTCTCTTGCTTAGTTACACCAATACGCTTACAGAATTCACGAATCGAGCTTGAAGTAAAACCACGACGACGTAGGCCAGAAATAGTAGGCATGCGTGGGTCATCCCAACCTTGAACTAGGTTTTCAACCACAAGTTGGTTCAGCTTACGCTTAGACATCACTGTATATTCAAGATTCAGGCGGCTAAACTCGTACTGACGAGGTTGGCAGTCAATCGTGATGTTATCTAGAACCCAATCGTACAAACGACGGTTATCTTGGAATTCAAGCGTACAGATAGAGTGCGTAATACCTTCCAGCGCATCAGAGATACAGTGAGTAAAGTCGTACATTGGGTAAATGCACCACTTGTCAGCCGTTTGATGGTGGTGAGCAAAACGAACACGGTAGATAACAGGATCGCGCATAACCATGAACGAAGAGCTCATGTCGATCTTAGCACGTAGACACGCTTTACCTTCTTCGAAGCCACCGTCACGCATTTTTTCAAACAACGCTAGGTTCTCTTCTGGGCTGCGGTCACGGTATGGGCTCGCTTTACCTGGCTCTTTTAGCGTGCCACGGTACTCACGGATTTGATCAGGACTTAGCTCGTCAACATACGCTAAGCCTTTATTAATTAATTCCACAGCATAAGCGTAAAGCGTATCGAAGTAGTTTGATGAGTAGCAAATATCACCAGACCATTCGAAGCCTAACCAGCTTACATCATTCTTAATTGACTCAACGTATTCAACGTCTTCTTTTTCAGGGTTTGTATCATCGAAACGAAGATTACATTGTCCCTGGTAGTCCTGAGCAATACCAAAGTTCAAGCAAATAGATTTAGCGTGACCAATGTGCAGGTAGCCATTTGGCTCCGGCGGGAAACGAGTATGCACGCTACTGTGTGTACCATCCGCTAAATCTTTATCAATAATTTGGCGAATGAAATTCGATGGACGAGCCTCAGCTTCACTCATCTATAGCACCTCTATGTATTTAGTATTGTCAGAGAAAGTTATCTTTCGTCCCCAAGAAAACGGTCGCTTATAGCGCCAGTCAAAGATAGAAAGATCATTGTTGCTAATCATCCACAATTCTTAGCCTTTGCACAATAAGAACCGTCCGTTAATTGCGATTATTTCTGCTATTCGATGAAGAATAGAACGAACCGTGTTCGCTGGTCTTAAACTGCAGGCACAAAAAAGCCTCCCGTGTGGGAGGCTTTCAATTTGACACTTACTTAAGAGTAACTTTACGTCTTAATTAAGTACTTCCCTTACTGTGGAAGTTTTACATCAGATAGGTCTTCGCCTGCACCAATAGCTTTCATTTCGCCAGCGACGATTTCAGCTAGTGGGCCTAGGATAACCTGTAGGTTGTTTTCACCTAGTTTAACCACACCTTTAGCACCAAGTTTCTTAAGAACAACTTCATCTGCAACAGAGCGGTCTTTAAGAGTTAGACGTAGACGAGTGATACAAGCGTCGATTGAAGTTAGGTTGTCGTGACCACCTAGAGCTTTCAGGTATTGACGTGCAAGGTCGCCCTTTGGTGCTTCGCCAGCAGGAGCTGCAACAGCTTCGTCATCATCTTCACGACCTGGCGATTTCAAGTTGAAAGCGCGGATTGCGAAAGAGAAAGTGAAGAAGTATAGAGCACCGAAGCCAAGACCGATTAGTAGTAGTACGAATGGTTTAGTTGCTAGACCCCAGTTCAATACGAAGTCGATAAGACCAGCAGAGAAACCGAAACCGTGCAGAGTACCAAACATGTTAGCAACTACTAGAGACAAACCTGTAAATACAGCGTGCATTGCGTATAGAGCAGGAGCTAGGAATACGAACATGAATTCTAGCGGCTCTGTGATACCTGTTAGGAATGAACAGAATGCAACTGAGAATAGTGCGCCACCAACTTGGCTACGTTTTTCAGCAGGAGCAGCTAGGTACATTGCAAGTGCAGCACCTGGTAGACCGAACATCATTACTGGGAAGAAACCGTTCATGAATACGCCAGCGCCTTTATCGCCGCCGAAGAAACGGTGTAGGTCGCCAGATTTAACTGTTTCAGTTACTTCTTTAACAGTTGCAACAATTTCTGGGTTAACTGAGTTAGCAAATTCAAATGTGTACTCTTGACCAACAACTAAAGTTTTAGCTAGTGCAGGGTCAACACAAAGTTGAGAGAAGCCTTCTGCAGCAACTACGATTTCTTGACAAGAGCCCATACCGAACCAGAAGTACGAGTTCAGTACATGGTGTAGACCTACTGGGATAAGTGCACGGTTAAGAGTACCGTAAACAAATTGACCGATAGCGCCAGACGTTGAAACTGCGTGAGCAAGTGCATCTAGACCAGATTGAACAGCAGGCCATACAACACCAAAGATTGCGCCAGCAACTAGAGCAAATAGACCAGCCATAATAGGAACTAGACGTTTGCCAGAGAAGAATGCTAGCCACTCTGGAAGACGAGTCGCGTGGAATGCATTGTAAGAGTGACCTGCGATGATACCTGCAAAGATACCGCCGAAGAATGACATATTTACACTAGCATCGATGTTTGTTGCGGTTGCTGTCAGAACAAAGTAAGCAACTGCACCAGCAAGACCTGCTGCGCCGTTACCGTCTTTAGAAAGACCAATAGCTATACCCAAACCAAACAATAATGGTAGTTGACTGAAGATTGCGTTACCAGCAGATGCCATGAATGCGATATCGAGTAAGTCTGGTTGACCCAGACGTAGCAGCAATGCCGCAATCGGAAGCGTTGCGATTGGTAGCATTAACGCCTTACCAAGCTTCTGCGCATATCCTAGAATATTCACCAGTTGTTTCCCCCTATAGGATTTTTTAGAATTCGTTTGAGAAACTTATTTTAGTCGCTCAATTTAGTCCTATTCAGTGTATTCAATTAATTTTGCTCCGCAAATTAAAACCTTACCATTTGTGATCCTAATCACCAGTTTTTACCAAATCCAGAGGTTTTTGCTAGCGAGATCATAAAACTTATTTTATCATTCAAAAAAATGAACATTTATGGATAAAATCCAAATCTAATCATTAGGTAAAAAGATGGTAACTCCGGGCTTATAGAGCACCGTGAATAATCATTATTGATGGACCTAAATGTATAATAAAAATCAATTGTTCATATGTTTTTCAACAACTTAAATCGCTTCTCATTTTGAAGCCGTTTGCCCATAAAAGATAAATCGTTACGTAAATGATGCTCGCAAACTAAGTCCGCATTTAGGTAACGAACGAATTTAAAAGATCTCACGAAATAAGGATTAGCTGACTATGTACGCGCTAAGTAACTGTAAAATTTACACTGGTAGTGATGTTCTAACCGATCATGCTGTTGTAATCGAAAACGAACTGATCAAAAAAGTCTGTCCTATCTCTGAATTGCCAGAAGGAATCGAGCTTCGCGACCTAGACGGAGCAAACCTAAGCCCAGGTTTCATTGACCTACAACTGAATGGTTGTGGCGGTGTAATGCTTAACGATGAGATCACTGCAGAAACCATGCAGATCATGCACAAAGCAAACCTGAAATCTGGCTGTACTAGCTTCCTACCAACGCTTATCACCTCTTCAGACGAAGATATGCGTGCGGTTATTACGGCAGCTCGTGAATACCATAACCAGTACCAAAACCAATCTTTAGGTCTGCACCTTGAAGGCCCTTACCTAAACGTTGCGAAAAAAGGCATCCATAGCGTCGATCACATTCGTAAATCTGACAACGAAATGATTGAGCTTATCTGTGAGAACCGTGACCTTGTTGCAAAAGTAACATTGGCTCCAGAGCTTAACGACCCTGAACACATCGAACGCCTGCACAAAGCTGGCGTTGTCGTTTCTATCGGCCACACCAACGCAACTTACGCAGAAGCGCGTCAAGGTTTCGAATCTGGTATCACGTTCGCCACTCACCTGTTCAATGCAATGACGCCGATGGTTGGTCGTGAGCCTGGCGTTGTTGGCGCGATTTACGATACTCCTGAGGTTTACGCTGGCATTATTGCCGACGGCTTCCACGTTGATTACGCAAACATCAGAATTGCGCATAAAATCAAGGGAGAAAAGTTGGTATTAGTGACGGATGCCACAGCTCCTGCAGGTGCTGACATGGAATACTTTATTTTTGTCGGTAAGAAAGTATATTACCGTGATGGTAAGTGTGTTGATGAAAACGGCACACTGGGCGGCTCAGCTCTGACTATGATTGAAGCAGTTCAGAATACAGTTGAGCACGCTGGTATCGCTTTAGACGAAGCTCTTCGCATGGCTACGCTATACCCAGCTACGGCTATCGGTGTAGAAAGCAAGCTAGGTCGAATCAAAAAAGGCATGGTTGCAAACCTAGCTGTATTTGACCGAGACTTTAACGTTAAAGCGACTGTTGTTAACGGACAATACGAGCACAATTAAGTATGAATGGCGGACAAATAGGTAACGTAGACTTAGTTAAACAACTAAACAGTGCGGCGGTATACCGACTTATAGACCAACAGGGGCCTATCAGTCGTATACAAGTGGCTGATGTAAGCCAACTCGCACCGGCAAGTGTTACAAAAATTACCCGCCAACTTTTAGAGCGCGGCCTAATTAAAGAGGTTGCGCAGCAAGCGTCTACTGGCGGTAGACGCGCTATCTCCCTAACCACAGAAGTAGAGCCTTTTCATTCTGTTGCTGTGCGTTTGGGTCGAGACTACATTCAAATAAGCCTGCATGACCTTGGTGGTCGTGAATTGGCTTTCCAACAGCAAGACCTGAATTATTCAGACCAATCAGACCTTACCCAAGGCTTGGTCAATAACCTCAAAGCTTTCATTGCTGAGCATCAACCAAAGATCGATCAACTGATTGCTATTGGTGTCACGCTTCCAGGCTTGGTTAACCCAACGACCGGTGTTGTTGAGTACATGCCGAATACCGACATCGATAACCTCGCATTAAGCGACATTATTCGCGATACATTCCATGTTGCTTGTTTTGTTGGTAACGATGTTCGTGGAATGGCGCTTGCTGAGCACTACTTCGGTGCAAGTAAAGATAGCCAAGATTCTATTTTGGTCAGTGTTCACCGTGGTACAGGTGCAGGTATTATCGTTAATGGTCAGGTTTTCCTAGGTCATAACCGTAATGTGGGTGAAATTGGTCATATCCAAATTGATCCGCTAGGCGAGCAATGCCAATGTGGTAACTTCGGCTGTCTTGAAACAGTAGCGGCAAACCCAGCTATCGTTGAACGCGTGCAGAAGCTGATTAAACAAGGCTATGAGTCTTCTTTAACAGAGCTTGAGCATATTACGATTCAAGACGTTTGTGACCACGCGATTAATGGTGATGAGCTAGCCAAGCAAAGCTTAGTTCGAGTAGGAAACCAGTTAGGTAAGGCTATCGCGATGACGATTAACTTATTTAACCCTCAAAAAGTTATCATTGCTGGTGATATTACCAAGGCACAAGAGATTGTTTTTCCTGCAATTAAGCGCAATGTAGAGAATCAGTCGTTAACGACTTTCCATAGCGGCCTGCCTATTGTAGCATCACAGATCGATAAACATCCTACGATGGGAGCTTTTGCTATGATTAAGCGCGCCATGCTTAACGGCGTGTTACTGCAGAAGCTTCTCGAAGACTAGAGAAAACAATTCTGATTTTCCGCGGGCCGTGTTTGTATAAACACGGCCCGTTTTTTTTAAGCTAGGGAACTACAACAACAAGTTATGGAACTTATATTAATATCCACTGCGTTTATCGCAGGATTTATTGCTTTAAAGTGTCACCTTCCCCCATTAGTTGGTTTTTTGGTTGCAGGCTTTGGGCTTTTTGCCTTTGGCTTTGAAACCAATGACACCATCATTACTTTAGCTGACCTTGGTGTCACGCTGCTTCTATTTACTATCGGCTTAAAGCTCGATATCAAAACCCTACTCTCTAAAGAGATCTGGGCTGGCGCGACAATCCACAACCTTTTGTCCACTCTGTTTTTCGCCGTCGCCCTGTTTGGCTTTAAGTTCTTAGGTATTTCATCGCTAGCTGCCATGTCGGTAGAACAGATCGTTCTGCTCGGTTTTGCTCTTTCATTCTCTAGTACTGTATTTGCGGTTAAGACTCTGCAAGAGAAAGGCGAAATGAATGCGACCTACGGAACGTTAGCGATTGGTATCTTGGTCATGCAGGATATCTTCGCCGTAGTATTCTTAACGGCTTCTACGGGCAAAATACCTGAGTGGTATGCAATTGCTCTGTTTGCCCTACCCTTATTACGCCCACTGTTCTACAAAGTGCTCGATTGGGTTGGTCACGGTGAGATGCTGGTTCTTTCCGGCATCTTCTTCGCATTAGTCGTCGGTGCTGGTTTATTCCATTTGGTTGGTGTGAAACCAGATTTGGGGGCTCTTGTTCTAGGTATGTTACTTGCTGGTCACCCAAAAGCCTCAGAATTATCAAAGTCGCTGTTTAACCTTAAAGAACTTTTCCTTGTCTGTTTCTTCTTGAATATTGGTCTGTCAGAGCAACCAACCATTCAAGGCTTTATGCTCGCAATCTTGTTCTTGCTGATGCTGCCTGTGAAAGGTGTTCTCTACTTCTTGGTACTCAACCGCTTCAAGTTCCGTGTTCGAACGTCTCTACTTGCCTCGCTATCACTGTTTAACTATAGCGAGTTTGGCCTCATCGTTGGTGGTCTCGCCTTCAAGATGGGTTGGATGTCGGGTGATATCTTAGTTGCCGTTGCCATTGCAGTTTCACTGTCTTTTCTAATCGCTGCTCCTTTAAACCGAGCTGGTCATAAGCTTTATCAGCAGTCAGGTAAATGGCTAAAAGAGCATGCGTCAGAAAAGCTTCACCGACGTGATAAGCGAATTGACCCTGGTCGTGCCCAAGTGCTTATTCTAGGTATGGGCCGAATTGGTACCGGTGCTTATGACGAATTACGTACTCGCTATGGCAAGGTCAGCCTAGGTGTAGAAGTGCGTGAAGAAGCCGCGCACAACCACAGAAGCCAAGGCAGAAACGTGATTTCTGGCGACGCGACTGACCCAGATTTCTGGGAGCGAATTCTAGATACAGCAAACGTAAAGCTGGTGATTTTGGCAATGCCTCACCACCAAGGTAATCAAACCGCTTTAGAACAATTAAAGTCACGTAACTTTAAAGGCCAAATTGCGGCTATTGCTGAATATCCCGATCAACTCGAAACACTGAAAGAGAATGGCGTTGATGCGGCATTTAACATTTACAGCGAGGCTGGTAGTGGTTTTGCTCGCCACGTTTGCGAACAGTTAAATCCAAATATCAATAAAATCTAGTATTAGACAGTGTTCAACTAAACCTCTCAAAACTGCCTATTTTTCGCACTTTTGAGAGGTTTTTGTTTAAAAAACCAACCGCAATTAAACATCACACACCAAAAGCACATAAAAATTAGATAATTTCTAACAGAAAACCCTTTATATTATTTTTTTGCTCACATCCGGTTGCTTTTTTTAGCCAGAATGGCAAATTGAATGCAGTTGATTTGGAAATTATTTAAAAGGAAGTTCTATGTGTTCAGTATTTGGCATTCTCGACATTAAAAGTGATGCCGCAGCACTTCGCCCTATTGCTTTAGAAATGTCTAAGAAGCTTCGTCACCGTGGTCCAGACTGGTCTGGTATCTATGCTGGTGAAAAAGCAATCCTTGCTCATGAACGTCTTGCTATTGTTGGCTTGAACAGTGGTGCTCAACCACTATACAGTCAAGACAAAAAGCACATTCTTGCAGTAAACGGTGAAATTTATAACCACAAAGAACTTCGTGCACGCTATGAAGATAAGTACCAGTTCCAGACTGATTCTGACTGTGAAGTTATCCTAGCGCTATACCAAGAGATGGGTGCAGACCTTCTAGAAGAGCTTAACGGTATTTTCGCATTCGTTTTATACGACGAAGAGAAAGACGAGTACCTAGTGGGCCGCGACCATATTGGTATCATCCCGCTTTACCAAGGTTACGATGAGCACGGCAACTACTACGTGGCTTCAGAGATGAAAGCATTGGTTGAAGTATGTAAGACGATCAGTGAATTCCCTCCAGGTAGCTTCTACTCTTCGAAAGATGCTGAACCTCAACGCTACTACATCCGCGATTGGAACGAGTACGCTGCGGTACAAGGCAACAGCACAAGCAAAGAAGAACTGACTGAAGCGCTAGAAGCAGCCGTTAAACGTCAACTAATGACTGACGTTCCTTACGGTGTACTTCTATCTGGTGGCCTGGATTCATCAATTACTTCAGCAGTTGCAAAACGCTTTGCGGCAATGCGTATCGAAGATGATGAGCAATCTGAAGCTTGGTGGCCACAACTGCACTCGTTCGCTGTTGGTCTTGAAGGCGCACCAGACCTTATCGCTGCTCGTGAAGTTGCGGACAAGATCGGAACTGTGCACCATGAGATGACTTACACTATTCAGGAAGGCCTAGACGCAATCCGTGACGTTATCTACCATATCGAAACTTACGATGTAACGACGATTCGTGCATCAACGCCAATGTACTTGCTGGCTCGTAAGATCAAAGCGATGGGCATCAAGATGGTACTTTCAGGTGAAGGTGCTGATGAAATCTTTGGTGGTTACCTGTACTTCCATAAAGCGCCAAACGCGAAAGAGTTCCACGAAGAGACAGTACGTAAACTGCTTGCTCTAAGCATGTTCGACTGTGCTCGTGCAAACAAATCGCTAGCGGCATGGGGGGTTGAAGGCCGTGTACCATTCTTGGATAAAGAGTTCATCGATGTCGCAATGCGTCTGAACCCTGAAGATAAGATGTGCGGTAACGGTAAGATGGAGAAACACATCCTGCGTGAGTGTTTTGAAGACTACCTACCAGATTCAATCGCATGGCGTCAAAAAGAGCAGTTCTCTGATGGTGTTGGCTACGATTGGATTGATACATTGAAAGCAACGGCTGAAGCAAAAGTAACGGATCAACAAATGGAAGCTGCTAAGTTCCGTTTCCCTTACAACACGCCAACAACCAAAGAAGGTTATGCTTACCGTGAAATCTTTGAGGAGCTATTCCCTCTAGAATCTGCGGCAGAGTGTGTACCTGGTGGTCCTTCAGTTGCTTGTTCATCAGCGAAAGCGATTGAGTGGGATGAGTCATTCAAAAACTGTGTCGACCCATCAGGCCGTGCAGTACAAGCCGTTCACAACGATGCTTACAACGCTTAGAGCGTTTTGAACAAATCCTAAAGACTAAAAAAGGCGCATTATGCGCCTTTTGTTTTAAGCCTATTTTTATTACTGCAGTTATGCGCGAGCTTGTAGTGCTTCGTTCTCAATACTGATTGGAACGACTTGGCTGATCATTTTCACCAGCATAATCGATCGAGCCTCACCGTCTTTCTGATCGAAAATAGCTTCAACCCCAGCAAATTGGCCACTCTGAATCTTAACTACCTGTCCAGATTCAAACTCAACACAACAATCTTCCACTTCGTTACTGCAGCACTTCTCAAACTCTTTAAGTTCAAACACCAAGTCTCCTTGGACCTCGTGCGGCAGTGAACCGAACTTAATAAAGTCCACAACGCCACGTGTTGAACGAACGGTCGTGAAGCTAGGACCTTGCTCATAGTCGAAGCGAACAAAGATGTAAGACGGAAACAGCGGTTCTTTGACCTGCTTTTCTTTCCCTCTCACCACCTTTTCGACTTCTATTTGAGGGTAAAAGCACTCTACCCCCTGATTCTCTAAGTGCTGCTGAGCGCGTTTTTGATCACCACGCTTACAGTAAAGCAAATACCAACGTTTCATTTGACTAGCCATTTTATATTTTTAGATATTTTACCACATGCCTAAAACGGTTAAATCACCATTAATAAAATGAATCGTTGCTAACGAAAAATAATGCGTAGCAGACCAATTTATCAACAAAAAGTTATAGGTGTCGGAGTGGTTAAGCATTGTACAGAGATCATTTAGAGATCAAAAGACTCATTGTTGTAAGCATATGTATGCCCCACCTAATGCGCATGCCACTCCCTTCAAACTCAAAATGATACACCAGAGCAATATATCTAAAGATTTTAATTCAACACAACTTTAATGAAGGTTATTAACCAACCAACTCAAATCTGGAAAATTAGTTTGCAGCACATCTAAAATGGGCAACATTAAAAATAAAGATATTTAATATCAACATCTTAGTTAAACCAAGTTGTCGTGACCATAAAATAAGTCTATTGCAGACTTTTATCCCACTGTGTATACATGAATGACTATAAAATCTTTTAATACCTAAAATTAGTAAAACTTATGCCAAGCAACCACAACATCTTTGGCCACCCTAGAGGCCTATTTCTACTTTTTAGCACAGAGCTATGGGAACGTTTCTCTTACTATGCGATGCGTGCCATCCTTGTCTTATTTTTGACTGACACTACCCTCAACGGTGGACTGGGTTGGTCAACGAAAGACGCACTCGATCTCTACGGTATTTACACCGGCTTAGTCTACATCACACCATTAATTGGTGGCTGGATTGCCGATAACTACCTAGGTCAGCGTAAATCAATTATGATTGGCGGTGTATTGATGGCACTTGGCCAATTTACAATGGCTCTACCTAACGGCTTCATCGGTTTAGACCAAGTGAACGCGCTGTACCTTGGTTTAGCACTGCTAATCAGTGGTAACGGTATGTTTAAGCCGAACATCTCAACCATGGTTGGCGATCTGTACCAAGAAGGCGATAACCGCCGTGACGGTGCTTTCACCATTTTCTACATGGGCATCAACTTAGGTGCGCTGCTTGGTGGCTTAATTTCAGGTGCTGCTGTCGATTCATTCGGTTGGAAAGCAGGTTTCCTAGCCGCTGGTATTGGTATGGTTATTAGCTTGATCATGCAAGTGACAATGGCTCAGTCTTGGTTGGGCAACATCGGTTCTGTACCTGCTGCTGCAAGAGCGAAAGCACTAAACAAATCTAAAGAAAAAGCGCCACTGACCAAAGAAGAGTTCGACAGACTAAAAGTGATTCTTATCATGGGTCTGTTCGTGATTGTTTTCTGGGCGGGCTTTGAACAAGCTGGCGGCCTAATGAACATCTACACTCAACAATATACTGACCGTATGATTGGTGGCTTTGAAGTTCCTGCTGCGTGGTTCCAATCTTTGAACCCATTCTTCATCATTACACTTGCTCCAATCATTGCTGCGTTCTGGGTGAAACTGGGTAAGCGTGAACCCAACTCTCCTGTTAAGTTTGCAATGGCATTGTTCTTCTTAGCACTGGGCTTTGTGTGCATGATGGGCGCGGTCATGGAGCAAGGCGGTGACCTAACCGTGAAAACATCAATGCTATGGCTAGTCGGTGCTTTCTTCTTCCATACCCTTGGTGAGCTTTGTCTATCGCCTATTGGCCTGTCGTTGGTCACTAAGTTAGCTCCGCTTCGCCTAGCATCATTGATGATGGGTGCATGGTTTGGCTTCAATGCGGTGGCAAACTACGTGGCAGGCCTGGTCGGTTCTCACGTTGGTGAGCTTGGTGCTATGTCAATCTTCAGTGGTATTGCTATCACAGCAACGGTGAGTGCCATATTACTGCTGCTTTGTGCTGGTAAGCTTGTATCATGGATGCATGGTGTAGAAACCAACATGACGCTTGAAGCAGAACCAAAAGCAGAAACTTCGGTCGCTTAATAGCTAGATCGATTTCAAGAAGAAACATCAAGATCAAAAAGGGCTGCTCAATGAGCCTGTCTCTTGATCACAAG
>NZ_JBFRVF010000017.1:0-26388 GCF_041475025.1 Vibrio sp. 10N.222.49.C12
CTTAAGTGAACGGCATTACCTAATATTGGCGGTTTTTATTTATGTCAGTTTTACTAGCAAACGCTTTAAAACTGGCTGGTGATTACTCGTCGTCCACTTTTGGTGCGACTTTCTTCTTAGGGATAAACACGGTATCACCCACGGCCACATTTTGGTGGAAGCTCTTATCGCGCTTAACTGGTTTCTTCGGCGTTTTCTTCGCTTGAGTGTTGGTCTTCTTCTTAGCAGGACCGCCTTTAGCAAACGCAGGTTTACGTGGCTTAATGCCTTTGAATTTACCTTTTAGGCCTTCAAGTACAGAGAAGATCAAATCTTGTTGAAGGTAAAGTTCAACACGCTTGAAGCTGTCCCAGTCTTTTGGACCAACCAAAGAAATCGCATCGCCTTTGTTACCCGCACGGCCAGTACGACCTACACGGTGCACGTACTCTTCCGTATGCTTAGGCATATCAAAGTTGATAACGTGGCTCACGTTTGGAATATCAATACCACGTGAAGCAACATCGGTAGTTACCAAGATCTTGTAAACCGCACGCTCGAACTGGCTCATAATAGCATTACGTTGCGTTTGGTTTAGGTTACCACTCAGTGCTACCGCTTTAAGCTTCTTCTCGTTCAACTTATCTGTTAAACGGTCAGTATCAGCGCGTGTTGCTGTGAAGATCATTACCTGACGGTATTCAGCTTCTTCCAGTACACGGTCTAAAATCGCTTCTTTGTGATCTAGGTGATCACATAAGTAGAATTTCTGTGTGATATCTAAGTGTTGCTCGTTAGAAACACCAACAGAGATACGCTTAGGTGCGTCTAGCATTTCATTTGCAATGCCATTTACTTCAGCGTGATCTAACGTTGCAGAGAACATCAACGTTTGACGACGACGGTGTTTAGCTGCATTGGCAATGCGACGAAGTTCTGGAGCGAAACCCAGATCAAGCATACGGTCCGCTTCATCAAGGATTAGCGTTTCAACACCATCTAGGAACAATGAACGATGTTCTAGGTGGTCAGCAAGACGGCCTGGAGTCGCAACGATAAAACGAGGGTACTTACGCAGTGCTTTAACTTGGTCGTTAAAGTTCTCACCACCTAAGATAAGCGCCGCTTCATAAGACAGACCACCAAGCATGCTACGCAGTTCGCCGTAAACTTGCTTCGCTAGCTCACGAGTAGGAGCCAAAATTACACCACGAGGATCTTTAGCAGAAAACGCTTTTGTTTTTAATGCTTTATGTATCATTGGCAACACAAACGCCAATGTTTTTCCTGATCCCGTTTTTGATGAAGCCAATAGATCCTTACCAGCAATAGCAACAGGGATCGCTTTTGATTGGATCTCTGTCGCCTTCTTGAAGTCGTAATGTTTTAAGTTCTTCAGTAAGCGGTTATCTAAGCCTAAATCTTTAAAGTGCAAAGGACTCTCCAGTCATGATGGTATTGAATAAAATTAATTTAACGTGACATGATACCGCGAAAGTACTTTATAAGGATAGAGATCACAGTAAATTTATCCCTTTATCTATCTTTAGCTAGAACAACGTATGCATTGCTAGCAAAGGGATAGCTCTCCAAAAACACCTTCAAGTCGTCTCTAAATCCTTCATCTCATAAATGAGACACAACGTGATACTTAGCTAATTACCTCAAAAATTTAGCAATTTCTTTAGTTATTGTTTTTGCAGTTAAAAAATTAGTCGCTACAATCATTAATGAAGCGACTATATGATAAAGAATGTATAGCGCATCTTTTGATGATAAATAAGCAAGGAGTTCTTATGAATAAGACGTTAATCGCAGCTGCAGCATCAGTTTTCATTTTAGCCGGTTGTTCTTCAGAACCAGAAGAAGCTGCAGTGTCAGAAATGGATCAACTAACTAACCAAGTGGCTCAACTTACAAGCGAAGTTGAAGCACTTAAGAGTGACAAAGCAGCCGCAGAAATGAAGGCTCAAGAAGCAGAAGCAGCCGCTATGGCAGCGAAAGAAGAAGCGGATCGTGCTAACGAACGCATCGACAACATCGCTGAGTCTTACACTAAGTAGTTTGAGATCTAATCGCGATTAAGCTGTAGATTAAATAAGTCGCAAAAAGCAGTATATAGACAGCACCACTTCTTATCGGATGTGGTGCTTTTTTTGGGTGACACGAATGCGAGTAAACAAGATAAAACCGCCCCTTGTTGCAGAAGAGGCAATCGAATTAAAACTCAATCACAGGTGGTGCTATCTCTACAGGTACGCCGTTTTGAGCAAAGATAACCGCTTTCGCCTTTGAATTTGGCAGTTCTGCGTCTTCAAGCCACCATTTTAGTTCCACAGGGATCTGTAATGATTTCTTTGAACCATCACTTCGAGTTAATGGCTCGTGCGCTTCTACAAACACACTTCTATCAGGCTCTAATGACACCTTAATCGGCTCATTGATAATGGTGACCTGTTCACCACGGTTCACTTGCTCAAACAGCCACTCAATGTCTTTAGGTTCCATTCGGATACAACCAGAGCTAACTCGTAAACCTATCCCGAAATCTTTGTTTGTACCATGGATCAAATAGTCGCCAGCGCCATAAGCAAGCCTCAAAGCGTACTCTCCCAATGGATTTTCCGGCCCGGCAGGAACCACTCTCGGTAATTCAATGCCCTTTTCAAGATACTCGTTGCGGATTGAATTTGGTGGCGTCCATGTTGGATTCGGTCTTTTTTGGCTTATCTTGGTGATCATCTCGGGAGTATCACGCCCCACTCGACCGATGCCGACAGGGAAAACATGCACCTGATTTTTCTCAGGCTCAAAGTAATACAACCTTAACTCAGCAAGATTGATGACAATCCCCTTTCTTGGGGTGTCAGGCAAAATCAAGCGGCTTGGAATGCTTAACACATAGCCTTCCGCGGGAAGAAAAGGATCCACCCCTTTGTTGGCTGCCATTAAAGAGAGAAAACCAATATCGTATTGCTTGGCAATGATGGCCAAGGTTTCGCCCGCCGCCACTTCATGCTGCTGGATTCTGCCCACAATGCGGCTTTCCGTTGGTGGCAATTCAAAGGTTGCAGCAGACACCCACGATGAAGCTATCCCGCTGGCAAGCAAAGTAGTTCTTACAACAAGCGACGCCGCCCTGTGGAGTCGTGTTTTCATTGACTGCAAAGGCGTCGAGTTAACGCAATACGACATACAAATCCTTGGTTTGTCTTTTATCAAAGTTTAGATTATCTCTGATCAAACGTCTCTACAACGTATTGTTGTCTCGAAACTAATAGGCAACAAGTTTATATGTAAGCCTTTTCTTCTCATTCACTTGCAATTTACCCATACAAAATCGATTGCCTTTACGCTTTCAACATATTTGGTTATCAATATTAATAAAACTATAATGGCAGACCTATTTTGTGACTAAAGTCTCATGGAGCCACGTTCTAACTCGCTAATATTGCCTCAACAAAACGAATTCAATTCAACAGAATCGGTAATTGATTAAATCCTGTTCCTATAATTACCGTTTAAACTTTGGAGAACGACCATGGCTACACCTCATATTAATGCTCAAGCTGGTGATTTCGCAGAAACAGTACTTATGCCGGGCGACCCGCTTCGCGCAAAATACATTGCAGAAACATTCCTTGATGACGTGAAGCAAGTTTGTGACGTTCGCAACATGTTTGGCTACACAGGCACTTACAAAGGTAAGAAAGTTTCTGTAATGGGCCACGGTATGGGTATCCCATCATGCTGCATCTACGTACACGAGCTAATCGCTGAGTTCGGCGTGAAAAACGTTATTCGTGTAGGTAGCTGTGGCGCGGTACGTGACGACGTTAAACTAATGGACGTTGTTATCGGCATGGGTGCATCTACTGACTCAAAAGTAAACCGCATTCGTTTCAACAACCACGACTTCGCTGCTATCGCTGATTTCGGTCTTCTAGAAGAAGCAGTAAACCAAGCTCGTGCACAAGAAGTTCCAGTTAAAGTTGGTAACGTATTCTCTGCAGACCTTTTCTACACTCCAGAAGCTGACCTTTTCGAAAAAATGGAAAAGCTAGGCATCCTAGGTGTTGATATGGAAGCGGCTGGTATCTACGGCGTTGCTGCAGACCTTGGTGCTAAAGCACTAACTATCCTAACAGTATCTGACCACATCATCCGTGGTGAAAAACTAAGTTCTGAAGAGCGTCAAAAGTCTTTCAACGACATGATGAAAGTTGCTCTAGAGACAGCAATCAACATCTAACGATTTGATAAAAGATACATTGAAAAGCGTTACCCCGCAGCCAGGCTCGCTTGGCTGCTCAAATAATCCCGAGGGGGAGATCGTGTCTAACGACAAGCTGCCAAAAGATGCGGATGGTTTGCAACTCAACTTTTGTAAAACATTGGCGTGTGACAACTTTGGCTTGAGCGATGCAAAACGGTATGTTTTGCAACACGCGAACCCTAAGCGTCCAGCGATGGTTTGTCGTGAATGTGGAGCTTTCCCCCCCTTACTTAACAATCGTGAAGTGTTAAGCGAACTTCATCGCCTAAGACAACTTCACAGCGACGGGCTCCCTGCTTGTCGTAATGATGATTGCGATAACTTCGGCTTATCGGTTCATACCCATAAACATCTTTATCATGCCTTCGGCTACAGTGGCGACAGGCAGCGTTATCGATGCAAAGACTGCCAAACAACCTTCGTTGATAAATGGTCTGGATCCAATAAAAAACTCCAATTTCAAGAGAACCTCATGGGCTTACTGTTCATGGGCTATTCCGTACGTGAAATCTGCCGAAAATTAGAGATCAACCCAAAGACTTTCTATGATCATGTTGACCATATCGCGAGCCGTTGTCGTCGTAAATTAGCGATGATCGATGCACGATGGGTTAACCATGCGAAAGATTACGAGTTCGCATCTCACTACCAGCGTCTGCAACCACAAAGTAACAACGGTGTGGTGTGGATAGCGACGGGCGAGGCGCATTCTGGCTATATACTTTGCCAACACGTTAACTACTCTCAAAATGAAGAACCATCAGGAAACGTCGACCATAACCCTTATGATGATGTGGCACGATTTGTATCTAAAGAGCACTCTTCAGAAGCAAATCTCGAACTGCCTCAGCCCTCTGACAAACTAAAAGAGCGCATTGAACAGCAGTACCAAGTGATTCTTGCGAGAGGTAACGTTGAGGACCCTATGGGTAACCTCACCACATTTAGTTACCCTTCAAAAGGCGC
Organism: Vibrio sp. 10N.222.49.C12; assembly: GCF_041475025.1. Lineage (NCBI taxonomy): Bacteria > Pseudomonadati > Pseudomonadota > Gammaproteobacteria > Vibrionales > Vibrionaceae > Vibrio > Vibrio sp. 10N.222.49.C12. The sequence goes on from NZ_JBFRVF010000017.1 coordinate 5,222, forward strand.
TCTCATTCGACCGCCTTATACCTCTTATGCTCACTTCTTACATGTGTTGGATATGTGTAACGAAGACAAGCATGTCGCCATCTATATGCCACAAGATCCATTACTAAGATCTGCCGCTTTAAGTGTATGTTTGCCGCGCATTCAGAGTCAAAATATTGACCTCATGTATGTCGAAGAAGATTCAGGCTGGCAAGACGACCAAAGTTTTGAAAAGATCGACATCGTTCACATGAGTTGGTGGCGAGATCGCTGGGCTATTGCCAATCAGGGTGATAACCAGAAAGGTATCTGCTACCTAACCGGTAACAATCCAGAACCAAAACAGTGGTTTAACACAGCCTCAATTCAACAAACTAAGTTCTATCAACAGCGCTTTCAGTTGTTATTTGATAGCTTTATTAATGAGCCCAGACGTAAGCTTCGTCCTGGGGGCATTCTTCCATTGCTCGACATATTTAGAGCTTGGCACAATCTGTGCTACCAAGATAAGCAAGGGCTCACGGCAGCACAACGCTTAGGCGTAGCGGAGCTGCCATTAACTCTAAAGCAACTACTTTCATAGCAACAAAGCCTCTAGGTAATTATTCGGGAACTCATTGATTTTAAAGCGACAACATGAGGTAACACCCATAATTAGAAAAGATCGATGTTCCTTTGACGCTCTACGAAAGATAATTGGTGCTTATCTCAAATTACACTCTTATAATGATTGTGTTATCAATATGTTCGATAATCATGGATGTAAGTCTTGGACAAAAATCAGTACCTTCTTGAAACAGAATTAGAAAAACTCAAAACTCGTGTCGCCTCTGAGCCATCGGTGATCCTAGAGATTGCCCAACAGTGCCTAGTCCGATCAGAGCAAGTTCTGTTTGAAGAGGGTGCCATCCAGTCATTAATGTTAATGGCAAGATGTAGCTGGAACCTGATGGATTACCAAAAAGGTTTAAAATACATCAAGGAAGCCTACAAGCGCCAAAGCCGATTAGATACCGACCTTTTTCTCCCTGAAATCCTCCATTTACACGCGCTCCAGTTCTGGGGACAAGCCAAGTACTATTCCGCCCAACAGTTCTGGATCAATGCTTTAGAGCAGTCCGCGTTGGTTGATGAAGTCGAAATTCAAATTGAATGCCTCATTGGCCTTGGCAATATTTGGCGGATGACCCACGAATATAAACTTGCACGTTCTACCCACCAGCTTGCCGTTAAAGTTGCTAACAACAGCCGCATTGGTTGGTTAGAGGGTAAAGCCAGAATACTGCTTGCGTGGGATTACTACCTGCTCAACAACTATGTTGAAATGCTGTCGGTATTGGACGGTGCAGAAGAAGCATTAAAAGACCATAAAGATAACACTTGGCATGCAGAGGTATGGGACTTTCGAGGCCTTGCCCTACTTGGTCTTGAACGCTTAGATGACGCGGAGCGCGCCACGGCCAAAGCGCACAATCTGGCAGTTGAACACAACCTAGTTTGGATGAAGGCGCACTCATACATCAGCCGAGCTAGATTGGAGCTCCTGAGAAAAAGACCAGAACAAGCGGCGGAATTACTGAGGCTCGCAGAACAATCCGCAAACGAGTTCGATAATGGCGAGTTGCTGAGCCAAATCTGTTACCAACAATCCTTGGTGGCGGAAGAAAACCAAGACTTCCAAGCCGCGCTCGTCGCCTTTAAAAAGTACCGTCAATATTCTATCGGCATGCTCAAAGAGCAAACGACACGTGTCGGTTTGGACAAAGCACGCAGTTCAAAACGCCAACTTGAACAGAGAGCACGAAAACTGATTAATCGTATTCGCGGTCAGCACGAGTACGATCCTGAGAAGCACCTCTCTTACGTTGTCTCTGAAACCTTTTGGTGGGAAAAGTTGGTGCTGTTCAAGACAGAGCTTAAACGTTCAAACCACAGCATCATTATGTTCCATCATGTCGATACTGATTACTTAGATGTCTGTACCGAGATTGCTCATGCTTTATGTAACCAGAATGACTTCATCGCAAGGCTAAGTTCTGAACGTGTGGCCCTTATGCTTTCCGAAAAAGGCGAAGCCGCAGAGCAAACCTTCCAAACTCTCAGCACCATGCTTGATATCTATCCATGGCATAGAAAAGGACTAAAGGGTTCGAAACCGACCGTCAGCCTCAATGATATTTTGACGTTCCCGTTCACGCTTGAACAATTAGAAGAAGACGATGCTGAGGTAATAGAATAATGGAAACTCTATTAAGCAAGATCACAGACGCCGGTTTAGACCCTTCATCAGTATCAGGTGAAGAAGCGATCATCTTCTGGAACCACATTCGTCAGCACGTTTCGACGACGCAAACAGAGCAAGCACACTGCTATATCATTAGCTCTGAGTACCGTGCTGAGTTACAACAAAATCAAACCAGCATCGAAGAGTTGAGACGAGCACTCGATCTGCTCCACCTTCCTGCCGATATCGAAGACATACTGACAGTCAAAACCAGCCTAAGTGACCGCTTAGTTGAAATCGGTGATTACACGTCAGCACTCAATGAATTCGTCAGTTCATCGACTATCGCGGTTGAACACGGCCATATCGATGAGTATGTATTAGCCATTTTAGGCATGGGCAACCTGTGTGACTCCTATGGCGATCACAACAGAGCTCTTCGCTACTATCAAAAAATCAGCAGCATAGACCACGCGATAAGCAGTCGCTCACTTCGCCTCAAATTCAAGCTGCATATGGTAGCAAGCCTACTTCTACTCAATCGCATTACAGCAGCCAGCGATTTACTGAATGAGTGCGAAGAACTGAGTATTTTGGTCAGTGACAAGTTGCTCACAGCTCAAATACTGCTTTACCAAGCAAAGGTGCTGCGCGCTAAGAAAAAACACCATGAAGCGCTACGCTGTCTGTCTAAGATTCAATACCCAGCCAACAGCACTCAAGCAAGCTGGCTTGCAACCATGACTCGTCTAGAGCTCGCACATTGCCTAAGTGCAACCGGCAAGCAAGACTACGCGAGCATGATTTTGTCGAGCACAGACAAACGCGTGAAAGCCTACTCGTCGCCAGTACTTGCAAAACGATTCTACGATTCGCTGAGTGATGTGTGTATGAATCAAGGGCGTTTTCAAGAAGCGCTAAGCTATGAGAAAAAAGGCTACCGAATTGAAACCGATCTGATGAAGCAGATCCCGATCAGTGAACTCGGTGCAAGCCAACTACGCCGCCTGTCCCGTTTTGAATTACAACTCAAACTCATTCTCTCTGAACAAGAAAACAAAGAGCTGAAAGAGACAACGGAACAACACAAGAATGCGGTTGCTCAGCTTCAACAAGACGTATTCACCGATCCATTGACAGGGTTACACAACCGTCGCTGGTTAGATGTGAAATTGAAAGACATGCTGCTGCACGATACCTCTTTCGCGCTGATGGTTATTGATATTGACCACTTCAAGTCTATCAATGATGAACTGAGTCACTTAGTGGGCGATAAAGCGATTGTTAGTGTGTCTCAAGAGCTACGTTCATACTTTAAGTTTAGAGGCGCGTCATGTGTCAGATTTGGTGGAGAAGAGTTCCTCGTCATTCTAGAGAACACTGATCTTCCGAAGGCAGAAATGCACTCTGAAAATTATCGAGAGCGCATCTTCCAATTTGGATGGCATGAAATACTTGGGGAGCGTGGTTTGACCGTGAGTATTGGTATCACTTTGCATCGTGACGGAGAGAATACTCAACGCACCTTCTACCGTGCAGATAAAGCGCTATACCGAGCTAAAGCCAACGGCCGTAATCAAGTGTGTACAGAGTAGTGGCATATAGCTCTGTAGCTTAGGCCAACTGCTTATTGATAAAAGAACAGAGAAATACCAGCAAGGGCGGCAAGTGTGCCTATGATACTTTGCTTTGACACCTTCTCCCCTTTCAGCGCATAAATCACCAAAATAAAGACCGGGCTGGTCGCTATCAACGTTTGTGCAATCGCAGGGTTAGCATTCTTCAACGCCACTTGTTGAAGCCATAGAGCGAGAAACGTCCCGACAAAGATTGCTCCTAGTAACCACAGTTTATCGAGCTTGGTCATTTCCCATAAATCTCTTTTTATCGATGAATACGGCTTCTTTTCAACGAAAGGGATAATCAGCATCACAGCAAACACGCCAATCGTCAGGCGAATCAAAGCACCTAACAATGGTGGGATATCACCCGCCACTAACGCGTAATGAGAAATAACCACACCAGATGCCTGACAGACACTCGCCACAAGCCCATAACCAATGCCACCCCACTGCGCTTTGTTATTCGATTCACCGCTCGCCGATTTTGATGGCTGGAAGACAACGAAGGTCACCGCTAGTGTTGTAATCACGACACCGAGCCAACTTTGCACTGTCAATACAGCGCCCAGGAACATTAATGCCAGCACACCAGAAAGAGGCGGGGCTAAAGATTCCAGTAACAGCGTCTTATTGGCACCGATTCTTTTCAACGCCGCAAAATAGGCGCTATCTCCAATCGCAATGCCAATCACACCTGAAATTGCCAATATCAGAAAATGGTTGGTACTCAGTTCAAACTCCGGCATCGGAATAAGAGGCATCACCAGCAACATCATCCCTGACGCCACTACACCCTTAACAATGTTCAATTGCATCGCAGAGAAGCGATGACCAAACTGTCCATAAATCCATGTCGCACACGCCCACACAATCGCAGCACCAATAGCCGCCAATTCACCTATATACATCCGTGTTTATCCTTTGTGGTTGTGCACGTCATTTAGAATCGTAGCTGTCATCATTTCAGCTAAAATACCAACCAGAAAGCCGAAATAGCCTCTTCAAACGCGATGAGATTTTATAAGATTCGTCAATGGTTTTGCTCACATTAGAAGCGAACACTCATTATTTATAACTCAGTAAATCATTTTTATAACAATTACTTGGATGATAGCGTACTATATTTATAACTAACATCTAACATTACAAGGATCTGTTATGTTTTTAGACTACTTTGCACTCGGCTTACTCATTTTCGTTGCTCTAGTCATCTTTTACGGCATCATCGTTATTCACGATATCCCTTATGAAATAGCCAAAGAACGTAATCATCCTCACCAAGACGCAATTCACGTCTCAGGCTGGGTTAGCCTATTCACTTTGCACACAATTTGGCCCTTTCTATGGATTTGGGCAACATTATGGCGGAAAGACCGAGGCTGGGGCTTCGAAAAACTCGAAGAAGAGCAGCACGATATTCATCACCGAGTGGATGTTTTAATCGATCAAGTTAGCACCCTTCAAGAAGAGATCGCACAGCTCAAACAAGCAAATACTAAACAAAGCAGCACAAAAAAAGAGTCAAACAACGTTCAAGATCAGGAGGCTAAGTAATGGATTTACTACTGATAATGACCTACGCGGCACTTTGTATCACTATTTTCAAAGTATTTAATATCCCACTAAACAAATGGACAGTGCCTACCGCAGTGCTCGGTGGTGTGGTCATCGTAGGAACATTGATCCTATTAATGAACTACAACCATCCTTTCACACAACTTGGCAACCAAGTTTACTCAACGACTCCAATTGTTTCAGGCGTTAGAGGTAAAGTCATTGAGGTTCCTGTTGAGGCGAATTCTCCTTTAAAGAAAGGAGATATCCTCTTTAAAATTGACCCTATCCCTTTTGAAGCAGAAGTCGCTAAGCTCGAAGCGAAAGTAAAAGAAGCAAGCCAAGGAGCACTTGGGCTTGAATCTCAAGTTGCTGAAGCTGAAGCTGCTAAAATCAAAGCGATTGCAGAAAGAGACAAAGCGCAACGCGAATTTTCCCGTTATAAGCGTGGCTTTGAAAGTGGTGCGTTTACCGAACAACAATTGGATACTCGTAGACAAGCTTATAAGGCATCGGAAGCAGCAGTAAAAGTAGCAGAAGCAAGTCAACAACAAGCTCAGATCGCTCTAAATTCTGAAATTGGTGGCGAGAACACCGCAGTGGCAGGATTACTTGCAGACTTACGTAAGGCTCAATTCAACCTTGACCAAACGGTCGTGAGAGCACCAACGGATGGATATGTTACACAACTAGCACTGCGTCCAGGCGTAATGGCTGTACCGCTACCTCTTGCTCCTGTCATGACATTTGTCCATACGGAAGAAAAATACTACATCGCAGCATTCAGACAAAACTCATTGCAACGACTGCATCCTGGTTTCGAAGCTGAATTTTTATTCAGAGCACTACCAGGCAAGATTTTCAAAGGACGCATTGATGAAATAATCCCAGCTATTGGTGAGAGTCAAATTCAAGCGCGCGGGACACTTATTGGTACCAATGCACTTCGTACTAATGGACGCGTATTTGCTAAAATGACCATCACTGATGACCTGTCTGACTACCATTTACCTATGGGTACCGCGGTTGAAGTTGCCGTTTATTCTGACAGCTTCACCCACGTTTCAATCATGCGCAAGGTCCTTATTCGCATGAAGAGTTGGCAAAACTATCTATACCTAGACCACTAAACGGTCAAAGGTACGTGACGAACCCGCTTAACACATTGTTAAGACGAATGAAAAAGTCAGACTCGCTCTGACTTTTTTGTTGCTGGATTAACCGTAAAATTACGCTTTTTACACGATATTTAGGTGTTCAGATGGAATTTTAGACATCTAGACACTTACCTTCCCTTATGGAAGGGTTCTACTGTATAATGCGCGCCTTATTTTTTGTATTTGCCCAAAAAACGTTCTCATTGAGACGCATATTAATAATGGCGAATATTTATTCTTTATTTTGCTTTATTTTTCAGAATTCGAGGTTATCTATGAACTTTTCAGCTAAAACAGTGGTCGTTATCGCCATTGGCGCGGCACTGTACGGCATTGGTGGTTTACCTATGTTTGGTGTCCCAGTGTTTGCTAACACGACATTGAAACCAGCAATGGCAGTTCTAGCACTGTTTTCTGTTTTGTTCGGCCCTATTGTTGGTTTCTTAGTTGGCTTTATCGGTCACTGGGTAACGGATCTGTTCGCAGGCTGGGGGGTGTGGTTAACTTGGGTTTTAGGCTCAGGTATCGTAGGCATGGTTATCGGCTTATTCCCGATGTTGACCAAGAACCGCCTTCAGCAAGGTGAGTTGCCTATGAAGGACTTCGCGCTGTTTGTGGTACTTGCCCTTGCCGGTAATGTGGTTGGTTACGGCTGCTCTGCATTCCTAGATACCATCCTTTATGCAGAACCGTTTACTAAAGTCTTCACTCAACTCTCTATCATTGCTGCGGGTAACACCGTTCTGATCGCTGTTGTTGGCTTACTGATCCTAAAATCAGTCGCTAAACGCAACAAACAAAGCCGTAACCTGACTGAGGCATAAGCGATAATGACTATAGCATTTTCGAACTTCTCTTTTAGATATGAGTCGCTGGATAAACCGACGCTAAAAAATATCAATCTAAGGATAGAGAAAGGAGAGAAAATCGTCATTATTGGACCAAGCGGTAGTGGTAAATCTACCCTAGGTCAATGCCTTAACGGTCTGATTCCTCATGCTATCAAAGGTGAGGTGACTGGCTCTCTAGAGATCAACGGTAAGAACATTTCTGATTTTTCTATGCACGACTATACCGAGCAGGTTGGCACAGTATTACAAGATACTGATAGCCAATTTGTCGGTTTGAGTATTGGCGAAGACATCGCATTCGCACTGGAAAATCAGTTAGTGTCGAACATTGATATGTACGCTCTGGTTAAGTCGACAGCAAAAATGGTCGACTTAGCAGATATGCTTGATCGCTCGCCACATGATTTATCCGGCGGCCAGAAACAACGCGTGTCATTAGCGGGCATCTTAGTTGATGACGTTGACATCCTGTTGTTTGATGAACCTTTGGCTAGCCTTGACCCGAAAACGGGTAAAGCGACTATCGAAATCATCGACCAACTTCATAAAGAAACCAACAAGACTATAGTCATCATCGAGCATCGCCTTGAAGATGTACTACATCGCGATATCGATCGAGTGATCTTGATGGAGCGCGGTGAAATTGTCGCGGACATGACACCCGATGAAATCTTAGCTTCTGAACTGCTTGAAACACACGGTATTCGTGAACCACTTTATTTATCTGCTCTGAAGGCAGCGAAAGCACCTTTGACCAGTGAAGATAAGCTATCAAACCTCAAAGCTCTCGATTACAAAAGATTCCGCCCTGCGGTTCAGGCTTGGTTTGCAGAGCGCCCGACTCCAGTTGCCGAGAAGCAGTACCAACCTTTGCTTGAGGTCCACGGCCTGACTTACTCTTACGATGGTGAAAAGAACGCTCTCGAAGATGTCAGCTTTAAGATTGGTAAGGGTGAGTTCGTTTCAATCTTAGGCAAAAACGGTTCAGGCAAATCTACCATCACTAAACTCATCATGGGTGTGATCGATGCCGATTCAGGCTCTTCCTATCTAAATGGTGAAGACCTATCTGAGCTTTCTATCTTTGAAAGAAGCCAGAAAGTCGGTGTCGTGATGCAGAACCCAAATCATATGATCTCTCATCATATGATTTTTGATGAAGTTGCATTCGGTCTGCGTAATCGTGGGGTTGCAGAGCAGGAAATCAAAGAGAAGGTGGAAAACGTTCTTGAGCTGTGTGGCTTGAGCAAGTTCCGCCACTGGCCAATCGAAGCGCTAAGCTACGGTCAGAAAAAACGCGTAACGATCGCTTCTATCTTAGTATTGGAGCCAGAGCTTCTGATCTTGGATGAACCAACAGCGGGTCAAGATTACCGCAACTACACCTCAATGCTGGCGTTTATCCAAAAGCTTAACCGCGATTTGGGTATTACCGTTGTGATCATTTCACACGACATGCACCTTGTTCTAGAGTACACCACACGCTCAATTGTCATTGCTGACAGTAAGCTGATTGCCAATGCCGCGATGACGGAAGTATTCAGTCAGCCATCGCTGTTAGAACGCGCAAATCTTTGTACCACCAGCATTTATGAACTCGCGACCATGATGAAAATCGACGACACCAATGCATTTATGCAGTACTTCATCGACTACGAGAGAAGCTCGCTATGAATGCATCAAAAGTAAAATTCGGCATCAACTACATTGATACCAAATCACCACTGCATGCGTTAAACGGCATCACTAAATTTGCTCTTTTCTTAGCTTGGGTGACAGTTGTTTTAACGACATTCGACCTACGGTTAATCACGTTACTTATCCTAACGGGGCTTTATCTACTCAAGCTAACCAGAGTGCCAGTTAGGGTTTATAAGCCTCTGTTGCTAGGTACGGCTAGTGTGCTAAGCCTAAATGCTTTGTTCATGTATCTGCTAGCCCCACAGCAAGGTACTGAGCTGATCGGCAGCGAAACTTTATTGCTAACATTACCGGGTAACTACTCGTTGAGCCAAGAGACATTGTTTTACTTGGTGACCGTAACACTCAAGTACATGAGTATGTTTCCGATAGCGCTGATCTTTGTATTCACAACGCACCCGACTGAGTTTGCCGCTAGTCTCAACCGTATTGGTGTTCCTTACAAGATTGCCTACGCGGTGAGCTTAACGCTACGTTACTTGCCAGAAGTTAAGAAGGATTTCGTCAACATCATGCATGCCCAACAAGCTCGTGGTGTTGAACTTTCCAAGAAGGCACCACTTCTTGTACGCATTAAAAATGTTGCTAAAGTGTTAGGACCGTTGATTTTCTCAAGCCTAGATAGAGCAGATGAGATATCGAATGCTATGACGCTACGTGGCTTTGGCAGACACAAGTCTCGCACTTGGTATAGCTATGCACCTTTGAAACGTATCGACTTTGTTTGTTTAGGTGTCATCGCTTTTATCGTGGTGTTAGCCATTGCGAAACGCATTCTAGAGCCGCAGTTATTTTGGTATCCGTTCTAGTCATCTGAATTAGCATAGATAAACAAAGACTTTAAATAACACACCGCTCAATAGGGCGGTGTTTTTGTTTATGCCAAAATCTGATTGATAATTTAACCAATGACACAATACTGACTATATTTAACGATAAATTGACCAGTTATTTACCCTTGGAGTTTGAGATTTAATTCATAAGCTCTTAATATACTCGTTTACAGAATGTTACAATCAGTAGAGATTTGTAATGGCTCGAATTACTCAAATACAAAAACTAGAAAATCAAAAAAACTACGATGAGATCGTACTAAACCTTTTTCTGGCTGAAGGACATGAAGCACTAACTTATGCAAGGATTGCTCAAGAGATTGGCATTAGTTTAACGACGCTTCAGGGCTATTATCCGTCGACCCGCGCTATCCGATCAGCGTTACACCAACACATGCTATCAATTGTTATAGAGAATCTAGAGTTCTCATCGGAAGAGGTATTCATTCAATCTTGGCAAAACGCTCTAGATAATGATCAATTTCGATTCGTGATCAAATTGATGTTTTTCCATGCCTCCCAGGTCAAGAGCCCTGAACAGTTTAACATCAGTTCAGATGGTCAATTCCGCGAGATAATGTTTAATAGCTTTGGGCTTGATACCGTTCGAATCCTTGAGACTGTCGTAGGACGTTCAATGTTCTATCTCACAAACTTCAAGCAGCATTAAACCAAGCGTTAGAAATACAAAAATGGGAGCCTTTCGGCTCCCATTTTCTTTTTAGTTATCGCTTACTTCAACTTATAGACCTAATTTAGCTTGTAAAAAACGGTCGATAACGGTGGTAAACGCAGCTCAATCGATGTGTCTAGCCCTTCGCTCTCTACAGATTCAATCTCAGCAGTCTGCTTCACTTCAAAACCGCTGCCTGCATAGTCGACAGAGTCTGTATTCAACAACAATGCGTATTCACCTTTTGCAGGAACACCTAAGCGGAAATGCTCGTGAGGCACTGGCGTAAAGTTAGACACTATCAATACTCGCTCACCAGATTCACTGATGCGCTCGTGCGCAAGAATGCTCGCTTCAGCAGAGTCCTGTAGACGCCATTCAAAGCCTTTCGGATCAAAATCAAGATCGTGCATTGCAGCTTCAGAGCGGTACAGATTGTTCAGGTCTTTCGTTAAACGCTGAACACCTTGATGACGCTCGTAATCCAGCAAAAACCATTGCAGCTGGTCGTCATGGTTCCATTCAGCCGTCTGACCAAATTCTGCACCCATGAAGTTCAGCTTCTTACCTGGTTGCGCATACATGTAACCCATATAAGCACGTAGGTTTGCCGTTTGCTGCCATTCATCACCAGGCATCTTGTTGTGGATAGAACCTTTACCGTAAACCACCTCATCGTGAGACAGAGACAATACATAATTCTCACTGTGTGCGTAAACCAGTGGGAAGGTAATCGTATCGTGGTGATATTTACGGTTGATTGGGTCTTCTTGAATGTAAGACAAGCTGTCGTGCATCCAACCCATGTTCCACTTAAAGCCAAAGCCTAAACCGCCCATAAAAGTCGGTGCTGAAACACCAGGGAAAGCCGTTGATTCTTCAGCAATCGTCATCGCATTCGGAAAGTGTTTATACACTTCTTCGTTCATCCACTTAAGGGTTGCGATAGCGTCGTAGTTTTCGTTGCCGCCATCCGCATTCGGGATCCATTGGTCATGGCTACGCGAATAGTCGAGGTACAACATCGAAGCAACCGCATCAACACGGATGCCATCAATGTGGAATTGCTCGAACCAGTACAGTGCATTAGAAACTAAGAAACGACGAACATGCTCTTTGCCTAAATCGTAAATGTACGAGTTCCAATCTTGATGCCAACCACGACGTGGATCTGGATCATGGAATAATGGCGTACCATCGAAGTTTGCTAGGCCGTGATCATCACTTGGGAAGTGAGCAGGAACCCAGTCCAGAACAACGCCAAGACCCGCTTGGTGACATTGATCGACGAAGTATTTGAAATCATCTGGAGAGCCAAAACGGCTAGTCGGTGCAAATAGACCTACAGGCTGATAGCCCCAAGAACCGTAGAATGGATGTTCTGAAACTGGCATTAGTTCAACGTGCGTGTAGCCAAGATCCGTTAGGTATGGGATCAGCTCTGCCGCAAGCTCGCGATAATTTAAGAATTCACCTTCAGCGTTACGCTTCCAAGAACCTGCATGCAATTCATAGAACGAAAGCGCTTCTTTGCGCTTTTGCGTTACCGGGCGATTTTGCCATTGAGTATCTTGCCACTGGTAACGAGCGTGATCGTAAGTTACAGATGAGAACGATGGGTATTGCTCAGAGTAGAAACCCCATGGGTCAGCTTTGTGTGGTAAGCCTTCGCCATTTGGTCCTTTTAATTCAAACTTGTATTGAGCGCCTTCTTCCAGTTCAGGAATGAATAAGCCCCACATACCGTAATCTAGGCGTTGCATTGGGTGGCGGCGACCATCCCAAGCGTTGAAGTTACCCACCAAGCTTACCGCAGTTGCATGCGGTGCGTACACCAAGAAACGCGTACCTGAAATCGTCTGTCCATCACGCTCTAGCGTAATAAACTGAGCCCCCATGTGATGATACATATCTTTCGGTGTATGAAGATCTTCATAACTCGCGTACAGATCGTGGTACTGGTAAGGATCATCGATGATCTGTTCTACGCCAGCCCAATCAACCGCAAGCTTATAGTGAGTAAAACGTAAGTCTCTCTCTTGCTTAAGAATGAAACCACTTTCACCCTCTCGCGCTAACTCAATACGAGGTTCCTTTCCAACAATCAACTCGACTTTATCTGCCCCAGGAATCCACACACGTAATGCACCTTGCTCAGAAGGTAGGTATGGCCCTAAAAACGCGAATGGGTCTGTGAAACAAGCCTGTGATAGTTGGGTATATATTTGTTTTTGCTTTGAAATCGAACTTAGTTCCAAAACGTTTCTCCCTAACCAAACATCCAAAAAACATAATACAAAAATGCCCGCTATTAGTGCGGGCAATATAACGACGGTTTATTCTACCAGATGAGCATTCATTATTGAGTGACCGAGGTTGTAGTTTCGTACGGCGTAAGCAAAAAACCACCTAATTTCAAGTCACTCACGTCATTACTTACCGGCTTTTTCTCGAACGTCAGTCAGCTTAGAAGCGATACGATTAACGCCTTCGTGAGCAAATATTTCGTCCAAGTTCATTGATAGTTTACGACGCCAGTTAGGGTATTCATCAACCGTGCCAGGAATGTTTACTGGCTTGTCCATCTCTAGCCAATCTTCTAGCTGAACGCTCAGTAGTGTTGAACCACCAGCCGCTACGTGCAGTTGAAGTGCCTCAGCAAGGTAAGAGTCCATCGGTACTTGGCTCGCATCGCGGCCCACACCTTCTGGTAGGAAACCATGCCATGCTACTGAATCTAAGATACCTTGCTTGCACTCTAGGCGGTCATCGAACAAGGTTTCTAATTGTTCTGCATCTGGGTATAAGCCAATCTCTTGGCCCATTTTCAGGTCATCACAGTGCCAGAAGCCACGAAGCGTTGGCATATCGTGAGTACACAGTGCCGCCATCGATTGTGATGCGTAGTGTTTTGGTGAGATGAAACCACCGTCATCTTCTGATGTTTCGAAGAAGAACACTTTGTAAGAGTGCACGCCAGCATCTGCAAGGATGTCGACAATCTCATCCGGTACCGTTCCTAAATCTTCACCGATAACGCTACATTGGTAACGGTGAGATTCAAGCGCCAGAATAGACAGCATATCTTGTACTGGGTAGTAGATGTACGCGCCCTTAGTTGCGTTCTCACCCTTTGGAATCCACCACAAGCGCAGTAGACCTAAAACGTGGTCGATACGCAGTGCACCACAGTGCTTCATGTTAGCACGAAGTAGCTTGATGTAAGCGTCGTAGCTTGTTTCTTGAAGCACTTCTGGGTTTAACGGAGGTAGACCCCAGTTCTGACCCAAAGGACCAAGAATATCAGGTGGAGCACCAATGCTCGCATCCATCACTAGGTTCCCTTCGTCAGCCCAAGTTTCGCTGCCTGAATCTGCAACACCTACCGCTAAGTCACGGTATAGGCCAACTGCCATGCCTTTCTCTTCAGCAAGAGATTGTGCATCGTTGATCTGGCAATCCGCTAGCCATTGCAGGTACATGTACAGATGAACGTTTTCTAGGTTCTCTTTGATGTACTTCTGTGTCGCTGGGCTGTCGAATGTACGGTACTTCTCAGGGAATACCGGCCATCCCCACATGCCAGAATCTTCTGCATGCAGTTCACCATGTAGAGCATCAAACGCCGCTTGATGCATCAGGCTATCGCCACCCTCTTCTACGAAGGCTAAGAACGCTTGTGCACGGTCGCTGTTTTTGTCTAGATGACGAGTCTTAAATTCTGCGAATAGCAGAGGCAAGATGCTCATCTTAAGCTCAGACACTTCGGTGTAGTTTACCCAGTGTGCTTCACGCGCTTTTTGTAGACGCTGTTGGAACTCTGCGCTGCCGACTGTTTGTTGTGCTTCTGCACTTAGTGCAAATTCAGGAACTGAACTCACATCAATGTATAAGATGTTCAACCAGCGACGAGAAGATGGGCTATATGGGCTCGCACCTTCAGGGTTCGCAGGGAACAATGAGTGAATTGGGTTTAGACCAACGAAGTCACCACCACGAGAAGCGATATCCGCAACAAGCTGTTTTAGGTCTCCGAAATCACCAATACCCCAGTTATGCTGAGTTCTTAGGGTATAAAGTTGAACACTGGGTCCCCAAAGCTTTTTGCCTTGCTCGATTGGTGACTGCTTGAAACACGCTTTTGGCGTAATAATCAGTGTCATCTCGTAAGGCTTCTTACGGCGCTTACGGCTCACAATGAGCTTGTGATAACCCCATGCCAAATCACTTGGCAATGCAAACACTAAAGGGCCACCCTCGGCACGCTCGTCACGAATGACTTGAGATTGAAGATAGCCTTCAAGTACCTCTCCTTGCTCGGTTTCTAAGCGCCAGCTGAACTCACTTTCACGAGCACTTACACCTAGATTAAGCGCCACTTCTACTGGCTCACCGTCACGCAAGACAAGAACTGGGTCTAGTACATCTTTTTTGTGTTTTCTTTCTGCTGACTTAAGCAGTGCATCATCGCTGCTTGTATCGTAGCCCAACGAAGCCAATAGAGACGTGATCGTCTCGTCTGATACTTGTGCTTCATCGCCCCACGCACTAACGTAACTGTCGGCAATGTTTGCCATTTCTGCGACTTGTTTTAATACGGTCTGTTCTTTCATCGCTCTCTCCGAAAACGTTCTGACGCTTTCTATTTTGTAGGGTTGTTAATTTAATTTTTACTAATCAATTAGCTTGTGACAATCGGTTTGTAAGCAGCTTGTTTATAAACGAAACCTTTAAGCCTTTCGTTTGCTCACAAGCTAATTGAGCCAAGGCAGAAACTGCCTTGGCTACTTTGGAAGTATTAACGGTTAACCGCTTCAAGTTTCCAGATGTTGTTCACGTAGTCGCGGATAGAGCGGTCTGATGTGAACTTACCAACCAATGCTGTGTTAAGAATTGCTTTCTTAGCCCAACCTGCTTGGTCTTTGTATTGCGTGCCCATGTCTTCGTGCGCTTTCACGTAAGATGCGAAGTCAGCAAGACATAGGTAAGGGTCACCACCGTCTAGCAGGCTATCAAACGTTGCACGTAGAAGGCCTGGTTGACCTGGAGTGAACTCATCGCCAGTCAGTAGGTCTAGAGATGCTTTCAGTAGTGGGTCTGCATTGTAGTAGTCGTATGGGTTGTAGCCTTGAGCTTTCAGAGCTTGAACACCATCAACGTCTAGGCCGAAGATGTAGATGTTTTCATCACCCACTTCTTCACGAATCTCAACGTTTGCACCATCCATCGTACCGATAGTTAGCGCGCCGTTTAGAGCCATCTTCATGTTGCCCGTACCAGATGCTTCTTTACCCGCTAGTGAGATTTGCTGAGAAACGTCTGCTGCAGGGATGATGATTTCAGCCATGCTTACACGGTAGTCAGGAATGAATACCACTTTCAGTTTGTTACCGATGCGAGGGTCGTTGTTGATCTTCTCTGCAATCTTGTTAACCGCGAAGATGATCTCTTTCGCTAGGTGGTAACCCGGTGCTGCTTTCGCTGCGAAGAAACATACGCGTGGCTCACACTCGAAACCAGGTTCGTTAAGAATACGGTGGTACAGAGATAGAATGTGTAGCAAATCTAGGTGCTGACGCTTGTATTCGTGAAGACGTTTGATTTGAACGTCAAAGATAGCGTTAGTATCTAGCTCGATACCCATGTTCTCTTGAACCCAATCAGCTAGGCGCTGTTTGTTTTCTTTCTTAACAGCCATGAATTCTTTTTGGAATTTCGCGTCTGTTGCAAACTTAGCGATGCCTTCTAGCTGCTCAAGTTTTGCTGGCCATTCAGTGCCGATCTTACCCGTGATTAGCGCAGATAGACCTGGGTTACAGAACTTCAACCAACGACGTGGCGTGATGCCGTTCGTTACGTTAGTCAGTTTACCTGGGAAGATTTCGTTGAATTCAGGGAACAAGTCTTTCTTAACCAGTTGAGAGTGAAGCGCAGCTACACCGTTTACTTTGTAAGAACCAATCACACATAGGTTTGCCATGCGAACCATACGGTGGAAACCTTCTTGGATGATAGAAAGCTTCGCTTGCTTCTCACCATCACCAGGCCACATCTTGCGAACTTCTTGCATGAAGCGGTGGTTGATTTCAAAGATGATTTCCATGTGACGTGGAAGAAGACGATTGATTAAAGATTCAGACCAAGTCTCTAGCGCTTCTGGAAGTAGTGTGTGGTTCGTGTAAGCGAACGTGTGAGCACTGATTTCCCATGCTTGGTCCCAAGATAGACCTTTCTCGTCAATCAAGATGCGCATTAGCTCAGGAATCGCAATCGTTGGGTGCGTATCGTTAAGCTGAATCGTTTCTTGCTTAGGCAGATCTTCTAGAGAGAAACCTGCTGCTTCGTGACGACGTAGAATATCGCGAACAGACGCTGCTGAGTGGAAGTACTGCTGCATTAGGCGCAGAGTCTTGCCTTTCTCGTGGTTGTCGTTCGGATAAAGTACTTTAGTGATGTTACCTGCATCGATTAGCGAGTGTTGCGCTTCGAAGTAGTCACCGTTGTTAAAGCTTGCTAGTGAGAATGGTGCAATTGCCTGACATTCCCAAAGACGCAATGGGTAAACCGTGTTTGACTCGTAACCTACGATTGGTAGATCCCAAGGCATTGCTTTTACTTCCATACCTGGAACCCAAGTACGTACTTCTTTACCGTCGATGAATTCAACGTCTACATGACCGTAAAAACCAATGTGTTGTGCTAGTTCTGGACGAGCTACTTCCCATGGGTAACCTTCAACACCACGCCATGCGTCAGGTGCTTCTTGCTGACGACCGTCTTGGAAAGACTGTTTGAATAGACCGTATTCGTAGTGAAGACCGTAGCCTACTGTTGGGTATTCTTGAGCGGCACAAGAATCCATAAAACAAGCGGCTAGACGACCAAGACCACCATTACCTAGTGATGGGTCGCGCTCTTCTTCTAGAAGATCAGTTAGGTTTTGACCTAGCTCTTCCATTGCATGAGTGATCTGTTCATATAGACCCATGCTGATCAGGTTGTTACCTGTTAGACGGCCAATCAAAAACTCAAGTGATAGGTAGTTAACGCTCTTCGCATTCTTAATTTTTTCGTCATTTTCAGTTTCTAACAGATCAAATGTTGTGAGTTCTGCTAGCGCACGCCCCATTGCTAGGTACCATGCGCGGCTATCTGCGTTTTCAATCGTTGTTGCGTAGGTTGCAGATAAATGTTTCTTAACACTCTCTTGGAATGACACTTTATCGAAAGTTTTTTGCTGAGTTGGTTTCATTTCAGAAATCTCGCTTTTAATAGTTCTAATTCATCTGTGACATATCGTGCATGGTCACCATAAACTAAACATCCTCCCGCTAATGCAACTGACTAGGAGTAGATGGGAGGGCGTAGGGGGCGTACCGACTTAGGGTTAGTGATCTGACTCTCATGTTCTGACTGCGAACAAAAACTTGGAGTGACTAAGATCACAAGCTCCCGTTCGATAACTTAACTTCAATTGATGTGACTTTTATTTAACCCATTTAAAGTCATTGCCAAATCTGAGTTTCAGATCACGAAAATAATTTCCAACTCTCATCTTTTGCATTGATTCCCGTGTAGGGATGAACGAAGTCACATTCACAAACCAACCCGCAACGTGAGCAAAGTCTCAAATAAAGGGCGTAGACACCCAAAAACATGCAGGAGTGCAAGGTTTCTGAGGAGGATCGTAGTCGGTAACGTTTGGCTTCACGTAATATGAGTAAAGACTTAAGTAATTAGGCTCATGTCATTGGAGTGCACTCAACGATAGATTGGGATATTCCAGAACATAGCCACGGAATAGGTGTAAAACTTCGATATGTGGATCCCTTCGAAACTGACTCGTCCCGGCCGCTTACATAATGCAATCCTACGACCTAGGGTTCTCGATCTGCTTCACAATGCAGATTGCTATAAGCTTGTGTTGTTCCGCTCTCCAGCGGGCTACGGCAAAACCACCATGGCTGCACAATGGTTGGTAGATAAACCTAATGTGGGTTGGTACAGCATTGATGATAGCGACAATGATGCCTTCCGCTTTATCAACTACCTACTTCAATCACTTAATAAAGCGACTCAAAATGCCTGTCCGAATGCCCAAAAACTGGCAGAAAAGCGACAGTTTTCATCGCTGCATTCTTTATTAAGTGAAGTATTTGCCGAGATGTCGGAATTCCATCACGAGTGCTTTCTGGTGTTGGATGACTATCACTTGGTCAACAATGACGACATCCACGAAGCCATGCGCTTCTTCCTCAAACACATGCCCGATAACCTAACGTTGGTTGTCACCAGTCGTGGTACGCCACCACTTGGTACAGCAAACCTGCGCGTTCGTGACTTAATGATCGAATTAGGTAATGACTCGTTGGCGTTTGATACCGAAGAAACCACACGCTTTTTCAACCAACGCGTAGCCGACGGCATTGATGACACCACGGCAGATAGCATTTGTAGTTATGTAGAAGGTTGGCCTTCTGCACTACAACTTATCGCGCTACAAGCACAACACCAAAAACGCACTCTTGCACAGTCCGCAGAGTCATTCTCTCACTTTAACCACGCCCATCTTTGGGACTACTTGGTTGAAGAAGTATTCGACCTGCTAGACAAAGAAACCCGACAGTTCTTGATGCAATGTTCTGTGCTTGATCACTTCAACGATGAGCTTGTGTGTGCACTTACACAGCGTGAAGATGCGTTAGGTATGATCGAATCACTCAACCGTTTTGGTTTGTTCATCTACCCGCTTGAAGGTGAAAAGAACTGGTATCGCTTCCATAACTTGTTTGGTGAATTCCTCGCACATGAGCGCCAAGCTCGAATTCCTCAGCAAGAAGCTGAACTGCATCGAAGTGCTGCAAAAGCGTGGATCAAGCAAAACACACCACACCAAGCACTACGTCACGCACAGCGCGCTGAAGATCCAGAACTGATCATTCAAATCCTGACTGAGCACGGTTGGCCGATGTTCAACCAAGGTGAGCTTTCGTCATTAGAAATGGCGATCAAACAGCTAACCACAGATCAACTATACAGTGAGCCAAAGCTTTCGATGTTGCGCGCTTGGCTTGCACAAAGTCAGCACCGTTATGACCAAGTGGGTACTTTGTTGGAAGAGGCTGAGACTCAATATCAAGCTCGAAACATTGAACTCGATACTCAGCAGCAAGGCCAATACAACGCCTTACGCGCACAAGTTGCCATCAACAGCAATGAGCCTGAGAAAGCATTGGAATTGGCTGAGCTTTCGTTGAGTCAGTTGAACACCACCGTTTATCGTAGCCGCATTGTCGCAACCTCGGTTGTGGGCGAAGTGAATCACGTAATGGGTAACCTAAGCCGTGCGCTACCGATGATGCAACAAACAGAAAAACTGGCACGTCAGTATCAGGTTTACCATCAGGCCCTGTGGGCGATTCTGCAACAAAGCGAAATCTTGATTGCTCAAGGTTATGTTCAAGCTGCATTTGAGCTACAAGACAGTGCATTCAAATTGATTGAAGAACATCAGCTGCAATACGTACCTCTGCACGAATTCTTGCTGCGTGTTCGCGCTCAGATCTTCTGGTGTTGGAACCGACTAGATGAAGCGGAAGAGTGTTGCTACAAAGGCTTAGATATCCTTGGTCACCACTCTCCGAGTAAACACCTGCACAGCTATTCTATGTTGGCTCGTATTTCATTGAGCCGTGGTGAGATTGATAAAGCGTCGAAATTTATCGACCAGATTCAGCACCTATTGCGTCAATCGACTTACCACGTAGATTGGACGGCAAATGCTTCTCTTTCTTTGATTCTGTTCTGGCAAGTAAAAGGCGATAAAGAAGCTATCCGTGATTGGCTGAGTGTGGCTGTTCGACCTGAATCGGCAAGTAACCACTTCTGCCAACTTCAGTGGCGAAACATCGTTCGTGCTCACATCATCCTTGAGCAGTATGAAGACGCAGAAGAAGCGCTGACTTTCCTTAAGAGTGAAGCCCAGCGTTCGCACCTGATTACAGACACCAACCGCAACTTGATCGTTGAAGCCGTGTTACGTACACAAATTAACGATGAAGACAGCGCACGAATACTACTCGAAGAAGCGCTTCATATGACTAACCAAACCGGTATGGTCGGTAACTTCTTGGTAGACGGTGGGACTATCGGGCATATCTTGGATAAGTTGAGCAACAAGCCAGGCTTAGGTGATTTAGAACGTCACCGCGCACAACAAATCATGAAAGATATTTCCGCGACCCAACGCAGCCGCTCGGTTCACTTCGATGAAGACTTTGTTGAGAACTTGGTTAATCACCCGAACATTCCTGAGCTTGTGCGTACTAGCCCACTCACCCAGCGTGAATGGCAAGTACTTGGTCTGATCTACTCAGGATTCAGTAATGAGCAGATCGCTCAAGAACTCGATGTAGCGGGTACCACAATCAAGACTCACATCCGTAACCTTTACCAAAAGCTCAACATTGCTAACCGTAAAGAAGCAATCAGCACAGCGGAGAACTTGCTGCAGTTGATGGGGTACTAAAACGGATTCGAGATTCGAGATTCGAGATTCGAGATTGATTCGAGA
>NZ_JBFRVF010000017.1:27212-97014 GCF_041475025.1 Vibrio sp. 10N.222.49.C12
GATTCGAGATTGATTCGAGAAAACATAAGCTAGTCACCTATGGTGGCTGGCTTTTTTTTCATCTGAAGTTTAGAACCTAAAAATGTAGGAATGGGAAAAGTAAAAAGACGATCACCAAACGACAGGCAAAAAAATAGCCAACCGCAATAATCGCGATTGGCTCTATATATTTGTGAACAAATCATAAGTTCACTAACAACGTCAGTTGGCTAGGTGACCCTCGGCTTAAGAAGGGTCAATGTATATAATGCAGTTAGCGTGCCAACTTTTATTCGACGTTTTATAAGCCCTGCACCGCATAAAAACCATGAATTTGTCATGCGAATTGCAAAGTGCATTTGCATATTGCAACCAAGATGCAATATCGATAAGGGATCAGTTTCATCTCTGCTCTTAATGACAAATCACTAAGTGGTTGTTATATAAATGTTAGGCAAATATTCACTTCAACTTATTGCCTTACAATTAATAGAGTAATAAAAGCCCTTCCCCAAAAGCATATTCATACTTTTTTTACACTAAAGTTTGTATACTGCACAAAATCATCCTCAACTCTATGAAGCAATGAACTACTTAAGTACTTTTTTCAAAGGCATGGCAATGGGCGCAGCAGACGTTGTACCTGGCGTGTCGGGCGGAACCATCGCATTCATCACTGGTATCTACGATACGCTGCTAGAAAGCATTCGCAGAATTAACCCTAGCGTACTTGGCTTATGGAAACTCGAAGGCTTCAAAGCCGCGTTTAATCACATCAATGGTTTCTTCCTAATTTCACTGTTCGCGGGCGTATTCACGAGCATTGCGACATTCGCAAAATTGATTTCTTGGTTATTAGTCACCCACCCTGTTCCACTGTGGTCTTTCTTCTTCGGCCTGATCTTGGTCTCGGTTTTCCATATTCTTAAGCAAGTAGAGAAACGCGATATGATTCGCTTCGTGTTTTTGCTGCTTGGCGTTGCTTTCGCTTATAGCATTACCGTGCTTAAACCGCTGCAAATGGAACCAACCAGCATCAACGTATTGATTGCGGGTGCGATTGCTATCTGCGCGATGATTTTACCCGGTATTTCAGGCAGCTTTATTCTGCTCCTGATTGGCATGTATGGCCCCGTGCTTGGCGCCGTTAAATCATTTCAAGTCGATGTACTTGCGCTATTCCTTGCGGGCTGTGTGATCGGACTGCTGACTTTCTCACATGTACTGTCTTGGCTATTGCGTTCATTCCGCGACTTCACATTGGTATTCTTAACCGGTTTGATGATCGGTACGCTGCCTAAGATCTGGCCTTGGAAAGAGACCATCAGCTGGCGCACAAACTCAAAAGGTGAACAAGTTCCTCTGATTCAAGAAAACCTATCACCGTTTGATTTTGAAGCGGTAACCTCTCAGCCTTCTCAGTTGGTCATGGCGATTGTGATGATGTTTGCTGCGATTGCATTGGTTTTAGGCCTGGAGAAGTTTGCAGAGCGTAATGCTGACTAATCATTCAGCCAGCTTCTGGAAAGCGTTTAGAACGGATAATGCTTAGAAATACTAAGCTCACATATCTATTAAACAGACAAAAGCGAAGCCAATGGCTTCGCTTTTTTAGTTCTACCATACGCACAAAATTGCTTTTTGATACAAGCACGTATTGAGTGGTGTGATACCATCGCCGTTCTTATAAAATCAAATGAGAACACGACATGCACCCAGCATTAAAGGTTGCTGCGCTCGGTATTGCGCTGGTCGCTGGCTTTTATGGACCACAGGCAGTCGAGCAATTTAAATCGGTAGTAGAGAGCCACTCTCCTGACGTCAACTTAGATGACTACTGCATGCTTTCAA
Organism: Vibrio sp. 10N.222.49.C12; assembly: GCF_041475025.1. Taxonomy (NCBI): domain Bacteria; kingdom Pseudomonadati; phylum Pseudomonadota; class Gammaproteobacteria; order Vibrionales; family Vibrionaceae; genus Vibrio; species Vibrio sp. 10N.222.49.C12. The sequence continues at coordinate 29,043 of NZ_JBFRVF010000017.1, forward strand.
CAACATGGTGTGAGCAAGACAGCGTTGCTATGACCCTTGAGCATGAAACAGCTCAACCTCTAGTCCCAACAAAAATCAAAGTGGTGTGGGAAGGCGCGGCCTCTGAAACCTTGATGCTATCGCTCACAGGTTTAGAAATGGAAATGGGATCAGCGCGTTTTCAATTAAAGAGCATTGGCAACAATACCTATGAAGGTGATGTGATTTTACCTGTATGTACTTTAGATAAAATGACATGGATCGGTGAACTCACTGATGGTGTCGATACTGTAAACCCTGCAATAAGGATGGCAAGATGAGTAGAAATTGGTCGTTAGCATTGGTTGTCGCTTTTGTACTTGGCTTTGGTGTCAAAAGCTATCTTGATGGGCAAAACGAAGTTCAAGAACAACACGCTGCAAAACAAGAGTTCTCCGCAACGACTCTTTTCGGCAAAGACAACCAACCAACGGAAATCTTTGACCAAACCGATGACAGAATTCGTATCGTTTACTTCGGTTTCACACGTTGCCCGGATGTATGCCCCACTTCTTTGGCTATGTTGGCCGGAGCACTAAACCAAGTCTCTGATGAAGCAAAAGCCAAGATTCGCCCGATGTTTGTCTCTCTCGACCCTGAGCGTGATGCAGCAGAAGCCTCATACGAATACGCACAATACTTCCACCCAATGATGGAAGGATTAAGTGGTCCTTTGGATGTGACAACCATGCTTGCACACAACTACGGTGTTATTTTCAGAAAGACCAAGCTGGAAGGTTCAGAGTTGGAATACACCCTAGACCACAGCTCATATTTTTATTTTTTAAAGCCCGACGGTACCTTGATTACCAAAGTACCGCACACGTTGACGCCAGCACCAATTGTTGAGGCTATCAACAAGCTGACGCAGTAAAACGTAAAAACAAAGAACTTAACTAATAAAGTTCGAACAAAAAGTCAGGTCCCAGACCAAAAACATAAAAATTAAGGACAACAACATGAAGTTAAAAGCACTTGCTCTAGCAGGCTTATTGCTCACCCCTTTTGCTCAGGCTAGTAGCGATATTATGGTTCATGACGCGTACGCTCGTGCAACCCCGCCTTCAGCAGTGAACAGCGCGGTGTTCACGACTCTGATGAACCACAGCGATAAAGATCGCGCTATTGTTTCTGCAACAACACCTGCAGCAGGTAAAGTAGAACTTCATGATGTAATCATGGATGGCGATGTTATGAAAATGCGCCAAGTTCAAGAGATCACCATCCCTGCAAACGGTGAAGCGGTACTTAAACCTGGTAGCCTACACATCATGTTGTTCGACCTAAAAAGTAGCCTAAAAGAAGGTGAGCAAATCGAGATGACTCTGACCTTTGCCAATGGTGAAACACAGACCTTCGACGCACCAGTGAAGAAAGTGATGAGCGGCATGAAAAAGATGAACCACGACCATCATTAATCGTATTCACAATTGATAAAATAATTTAAGCCACGATGACTTCTCGCCATCGTGGCTTTTTGTTAAACTGAGCGCGCTTTTTATTCAAAGCCTGAACACATTAATAAACCAAGGAGAATAGAAGATGATTGTAATGAAAACACTAAAACTGGCAGTAAAAGTAACGCGTTAATTTGTTTGGTTAATCAAACTTTAATCTCGAACTACCAACATTAAGCCATCAGCTGGCTACCGCACACTTTTACCCGGTTTACTGTTGATCGTAAGTGATCAATATCTGCATGCCTGTAAAGCATGACTCAAATCCGGGGTCCTATCGATTTTGAATTCGACCCAAGCTCAAACATTTTTGACGTCTCGACGCTTTTTGAACTGACCAACGCTTTTCGATCTCATCGACAACCTGAGATCTTACAAGACGTTAATGCTCTCATAAGACTTTAATGCACTGATAAGACTTTAATGCTCTCACAAGAAAAGAAAGCTCGCACGTCTGGGTAAATAGACATGAATTCACAAACTGCATTTTCTCATCCAATGTCACTTCAACAACTTGGATGGCAACCTGTATTTCAACAACAACTGACACTTGAAGACTACGACTATTCAGTGATCGCCCGTATCACCGCGCACCATCGCAGTGGCTACACATTTGCGTCTGAACAAGGCGAAATCACTCTACCTATTCATCACAACCAACCTGCAATGACGGTTGGCGATTGGGTAATATTGAACTCTGAACTGCAATTCGATCGCTTACTAGAACGCCAATCGCTCTTTAGCCGAAAAGCTGCAGGCAGTCGTGTGGCTGAACAATATATTTCAGCCAATATCGACACGGTTTTTATCGTGGTTTCGTTAAATAACGACTTTAACCTAAGCCGCATCGAGCGTTATCTCGCTCTCGCTAATGAAGCGCAAGTTGAAGCCGTTATCGTACTCACCAAGAAAGACTTGTGTGACGACTACCAAGACAAAGTACAGCAAGTACAAAGCCTAGACCCAATGCTGATGATCGAAGCCGTTAATAGCCTAGACCAAGACTCTACTCAAGTATTGTCGCCTTGGTGTAAAACGGGCAAAACGGTGGCTTTGATGGGGTCGTCTGGTGTTGGGAAATCTACGCTGGTCAACTCGCTGCTTGGGGAGACTCAGCAGGCCACGGGTGGCATTCGTGAAGACGACAGCAAAGGTCGACACACAACGACGTCACGCTCACTGCATTTACTGACATCGGGCGGCTTACTGCTTGATACGCCAGGAATGCGAGAGTTGCAACTTGCAGACTGCGCCGAAGGGGTAAGCGAAACCTTTTCTGATGTCGAAGAGTTAGCTATGCACTGTCGTTTCTCTGATTGCCATCATGAATCAGAGCCTGGATGCAAAATACGCAAAGCCATTGAGAGTGGAGAGTTGTCTGAAAGACGATTTAATAACTATCAAAAGCTATTGCGAGAGCAAGCCAGAAATGGTGCCTCATTGGCAGAGCAACGTGCTAACAGTAAGCAGCTTTCGAAGATGTACAAAACCGTTCAATCAGAAAGTCGAAATCTTAAAAAAGCTTCTGACTAAACCTTTAAGTTAACGACTATAAGTTGTATTTGAGACAAGCTTAGCCCCTTAGTGTTAAACACGTGGGGCTTTTTGTTTCAATTTGGTCTTAGTGTGACTATTTATGCACACAATGTTCTTACCAATAGTCGTTTACATTTCCAAATTTACAGTATATTGAGTCTATTAAATGTCATTTTGTAGATTTATATCTCAATCAAAACACATTTGATTAACATTTAGCCCTAAAAACACCACGCAGCGCAAACAATCACCCTAAAAGTAAACTATTCCTAGACACCCTCTTAGATCCCGCTAATATGACCGCCCATTCCACTAGTGTATAGTTGGATTTGGTACAACTTTATAAAAAAATACATCACTATAATAAATTAACAATTGCAGGTATTTTATGCAAAATCACAACATGCTCGCCCGCATCGCTCGTGGAAATCTCGTTCTACAGATCCTTGCTGGTATTGTTTTCGGTGTCGTTCTCGCCATGGTTTCTCCTTCAGCAGCTCAAGATGCAGGCCTATTAGGTAGTCTGTTTGTTGGTGCTCTGAAAGCTGTTGCCCCAATTTTAGTATTCATTCTTGTTGCAGCTTCTATCGCAAACCAAAAGAAAGGTCAGCATACTCATATGCGTCCAATCATTGTGCTTTACCTGATTGGTACGTTCTCTGCAGCACTGACTGCTGTAGTACTGAGCTTCATGTTCCCAACCACTTTGACACTGGTTGCTGGCGCTGAAGGTGCTAACCCTCCTCAAGGTATTGCAGAAGTTCTTCATACGCTTCTATTCAAGCTTGTAGATAACCCAGTTAGCGCACTAATGAACGCGAACTACATCGGTATTCTTGCTTGGGCTATCGGTCTTGGTCTTGCACTGCACCACGCATCTGCAACAACCAAAGCGGTTTTCGAAGACCTTAGCCACAGTGTTTCACACATTGTTCGCTTCATTATTCGTCTTGCGCCATTCGGTATCTTCGGCCTTGTTTCGACTACATTCGCAACAACGGGCTTCGATGCACTAGCAAGCTACGGTCAACTACTAGCGGTTCTACTAAGCTCAATGCTGATCATTGCTCTTGTCGTTAACCCACTGCTTGTCTTTGTAAAGACAAAACAGAACCCATACCCACTTGTACTGCAATGTATTCGTGAGTCTGGTGTAACGGCATTCTTCACTCGTTCAAGCGCTGCAAACATCCCAGTGAACATGAACCTTTGTAAGAAGCTAGAGCTAGATGAAGATACTTACTCTGTATCAATCCCTCTAGGCGCAACCATCAACATGGCAGGTGCTGCAATCACCATCACTGTGTTAACGCTTGCAGCTGTACACACAATGGGTATTGAGATTGATATCTTCACTGCGATTCTACTAAGCCTTGTTGCTGCAATTTCAGCATGTGGCGCATCAGGCGTTGCCGGTGGCTCACTGCTACTGATTCCTCTAGCTTGTGGCCTATTCGGTATCTCAAACGATGTAGCGATGCAGGTTGTAGCGGTTGGTTTCATCATTGGTGTGATTCAAGATTCGGCTGAAACAGCGCTTAACAGCTCAACTGACGTAGTGTTCACTGCGGCTGTATGTAAAGCTGAGCAAAACAAAGCTTAACAGCTCTTGGGTATTAGGCTTTAGCTCTAAGCTCTAAGCTCTAAGCTCTAAGCTCTAAAAGCAAATAGCACACAAATAAAAAGGGAAGCATTCGCTTCCCTTTTTTGTTGTCTTGGTTTTCTAGATTACGGTTAGAAGCTATATAGATTTATAGATTTATAGATTTATAGATTTATAGATTTATAGATTTATAGATTTATAGATTCAGTCATTTTTGTCTAACTCATCAAAGCTAACCAACACGTTTTAGTGGTTGCTTTTCCAGCTTGGATCCACGGCTGCCTGACTGAAGTCTAGAGGGTCACTATTTGGGGTCGCTTGTCTCTCTGTTGATGCTTGCTCGGAATTAGGTTGTTGGCTGTAATCAACATTCGTATCTTGAGCACTCGCCGTTTGAGTATCTAGATGGCTGGTCTCTACACTTAATGGCTCAGCCTCTTCATCAGACGCTTCTTTCACTTTCTTTGGAATCGGTATATTGCGTTTGTAAAGCTTGTTGAGCGCCTTAATAATTGAGTGCTTGGTGATTGCTTGTTGGGTCAGCTTGGTCATGATCGGTTTAGTCAGTGCTTGTAAGCCCACAACCGCATCGACACCTAGCTCACCGCCCACTTTATCTCTCTGCTGCTTAGCTTCTGAGTAGCCAAAATGAGCAGATAGGAATAGCCAGATATAAGCAATTGCATTACCGTGTTCACCATGGTCGATCCACGCTTCACCCGCTCTAAACATTGCCTCTGCACTGTTCTTTTCTGCTGCTGTCTCAAACCAGTACACAGCCTCACCATGGTTCGGCTCTACGCCAACACCATTTAAGTAACTCATACCCAGTTTGATCTTGCCGTCTAGGTTGTTTTTCTCTGCCGCTTTGCGATACCAATCAACAGAGCTTTCTGCAGAGTAGTCTGGATTTTCTTTGTCTAGGCACCAGTCACCCATGAATAGCATCGCTTCGGTATTACCACCAGCGGCAGACTCTTCAATATAGGTGTAGCCTTTGGGGATGTTCTTCACGGTCCCACGTCCATGAACCAGGGCTTTACCCATCTCAAATTTCGCCGACATATCGTTATCTAAGGCAGAGATCGCAAGCTGCCAAAAGTTGGCTTGTTCTCTCAAGATCAGATCTTCTTTGCGCTTCATACTTAAGCGAACAATGCCGTACATGCCGTTGACGTTATCCAAATGCGCCGCTTTATCGTACCAATATAACGCTTCCTTGATATTGTTACGTTCCGCTTCTTTTGCCAAATACAGAATCGACGGTACATGCCCAGTTTCGGCTTTGAAGTGACGCTCTTTTTGCTCTTGTATGCGCGCTTTTTCAATCGCTTTTCGATAAGCGACAGCACGAGCCTTACGTTCTTGTTCCAAGCGCTGCTTTCTTAGCGATAAAGAGATCAGCCACACGGCGACAAGTATTAACGAAAGAGCGGTCGCACCAATTGCGATTCCCATTGTACTCATAAAATATTTTAACCTAACTCGACTGATACTAGCCCCGATATCGGGAAAGTGATCAACCCATAGTGAATGGTATGTTTCTAATTACAGGGAAAAGCGCCGTTATTAAAACGTTCCGCCCTAAAATGAACTCAGTTCAGTATCTCAGGAATACATAGCGATAAAAAGTCTACTAAGACCTATCCTTATGCACTCCATAAATGGTGTGATCTTGCTTCAATAGAGTTCGATAATGAAGACCACCTTTGAGCAAAATAATCTTAAAAAACGATAACGAAATTGATGAATACCTATCAGCAATTTTATGTCGCTGTAGTTAGTTCAGTTGGCCGTATATGTAAGCCAACTCGGCAACCGTCTTCGCTGAGAATTTCTTCATCAAGCTTGCTCGGTGTACTTCCACTGTTCTCATGGCAATGCACAATTCATCGGCTATTTTCTGGTTACGCTTACCGTCGATAATTTGTTTGAGGATGTCTATCTCACGCTCGGTTAACGACGCATACGCTTGGCGATAAACATTCATGTGTAAATGCTTTTCAGAAGCGTCCAAACCTTGTTTGATTGCCTCAGCTAACTCACCGCCTTTAACTGGCTTTTGAAAGAAGTTCACCGCGCCGGCTTGTAAGGCTTCAACCGCCATTGGCACATCACCGTGACCCGTCAGGTAAATCACCGACAGTGGGCTCTGCGCTTTCACCATCAATTCATGAACTTGTTGCCCTCTCATTTCAGGCATTCGGCTGTCTAACACCACGCACCCCGGCGCACTCAAATCCACTGAGTCTAAAAAACTGGGGCCATCTTCAAAAGCTGACACAGTGAAATCATGCTCTTCTAATAGGAACACCAATGAGTCACGCATCGACTCATCGTCATCAACCACGTAGACAGGAAGCCTTTGATGAAGTTCAGACATAACAAGATTCCTTATTAATCATTTGAAATAGAGGAAGGTAGTGTCACCGCGACATGACAACCATGAGGAGTCAGTGAAGTAATGCTCATTTTGCCACTGTGGTCTTCAATCACATCTTGGCAAATCGCAAGCCCTAATCCCAAGCCGTTTCCTTTGCTGCTCACAAAGGCTTGAGTGACTTGTTGCTCGGTAAAATCTAAGCCCGTGCCGTTATCGATAACCGACAACATCATTTTATCCGGTTGATACTCGGTAATCACTTTAATTGTCGATGGTTCGTTGTTTTTGTTACCAATATCAGACGTAGCGCTTTGTTCGCGATGCATCTGAGCATTACACGCATCAGTCGCATTGTTGATCAAATTTACAACCACCTGCTGCAATCCGACAGGGTCAACATGTAGCTTGATAGGTTTACCCACAACATAACGTTCAATGGTTATCTTGTGTTTCTGTAATCTAAACTGCAGTAGCTCGATGGTATCTGTAAGAAGCACTTCTATATCAATTTGAGATTTATCTGATGAGCGTTTTTTGATCATGTTTCTTAAGCGCTGGATGATGGCGTCAGCACGGTCCACTTGAGACTGGATCTTCTCAAATACAGGCTCTATGTCAGTCAGCGGTTTGTTCTTCGAAATCCGCAGTAAACCACCTTCGCTATAATTCCGAATTGCTGCCAGAGGCTGATTAATCTCGTGTGCCAAGCTACTTCCCAGTTCACCAACTACCGCGATACGTTGTGAGTGCTCTAGTTGTTCACTCTTACTTTTCAGCTTATACAGCGTCGCTTCTAGTTGCTTTTTACTGCGACTGAATTTGTATTCTAGCCAGAAGTGGTAAGCATTTAGAGACACGACAAGAATAAAGAACGCCCATGCCCACTGTTGATTGTACTTGAGCCAGATTAACGCTTCTTTCCACCAAGGTTGTTGCAGTGGATGCATGTCGAGTTGTTGATATAGCTTATCGATCGACAGCAGGCTTGTCGGTGACGTCCAGCCCGATGCATTCGCTGCAATGGCTGGCGCACTGCTTTTTGGCATAGCAAATAACACCTGACTCATTTGTTTGGCCAGTGCCGAAGACGCTCGCTCTGTTTTGGCAAACGACCAGTTAGGGTACAACGGTGTAGACACCTGACATCGGAACCCTTCTGGTGCTTGATTCTCGATAACACGATATTGACCCGCCACCAGCAAACCTTCGCTGATCATGCTCTCGACCAAACACGCAGGCACCACCGCAGCTTCAATGTGTCCTTCACGCAGTTGATACAAGCTAGCATCAATAGGGAAACCTAAGAACTGAGTATTAGAGAAAAAGTGGTTGGGATTAAGCCCTTGTTGCATCACTTGGTAACGCATAGTGAGATAGCCACCGAATGCATTTTCAGATACTGCCGCAATCGGCTTACCGCTGAGTTGTTCGAGAGAGATATAAGGCGACATTCTTCTGACCACCAAGGCGGAACCAATGCTGCGTGTATTACTAATGTCTTGAGCTTCAAAGTTATGACTGGTCATGGTGGCCATCCAAGAAAGCGCATACTGGCGTCCTAATCGAACCGCCTGACCGGGGTTGGTGATAACAAAATCAACAGTCACATCTTTTACCGCTTCGGCCATCTCTTCCAAGTTGAAAGGCTTGAGAACAAAGTATTTTCCGGGAATGCGCTCCGACAACCAATCCACTGTCGGCTGCCAACGCTGTTGAGCGGAAAGCTTACCTCGAGTCGCCAACACGCCAACCTCTATGATTTGCTCAGACTCAACAGTGCTTGTCGTTGCAATCTCTTGCTCCGATTGAGCGGCTAAACAGATTCCTGCGGTTAAGCTCAACCAACAAAGGCCAACGATTGATATTAGGTTTCTGACTGTCACTGAAATCTCTTTCTCCAAACGGACTGTTTATTCAATTTATTCTCGATTCATTTTATGTCAGCGGCGTGTTTCGCGCTTAGCTCATGCTTGAACGCCTTAAATAAGCCTCTAAAACAAAGCATAACAGCTAGATTGGTAAAACCACATTTGTTCTAGATCAACTTTGATCTGGGTATGTGGAAATCCACAATACCCCGTGAACAGTCAAAATCTGACAATAAGCCCAACAGATAGAATACCCATTTATAGGTACCAACATGGACTCATTGAAAAGACGGTTTCTCAGCCAATTCGGCAAGGTTTCCGCTGGTGCTGCGCTCATTCCCATTGCCGGAATCAACACCGCAGTCGCAAGCACAGCCATTCGCAATAACAACCAACCTGACCGCAAAGGCGAAATAGGTAAACGCTACGCCATGGCGATTGATTTACGTAAGTGCGTTGGCTGTCAGGCGTGCACTGTTGGCTGTAGCGTTGAAAACCAAGCACCAATTGGCCAGTTCAGAACCACCGTAAAACAGTATGAAGTCTCCCTTGATGATGGTTCGACGGCTCAACAAGACGTGAAATCATTCATGTTACCTCGCCTATGTAATCACTGTGATAACGCCCCCTGCATCAAGGTTTGTCCTGTTCAAGCGACCTTCCAGCGTGAAGATGGGATAGTGATGGTCGACAACGAACGCTGTGTAGCCTGTGCTTATTGTGTTCAAGCTTGCCCTTACGATGCTCGCTTCATTAATAACGACACCCTTACCGCTGACAAATGTACTTTCTGTGCACACCGCCTTGAAGACGGCTTACTGCCTGCTTGTGTAGAAACCTGTGTCGGTGGCGCGCGTGTCATTGGCGACCTTAAAGATCCAAACAGCGAGATCAACCGTCTGCTCAATGAAAACCAAGACGACATTAAGGTGCTTAAGCCAGAGCAGAATACCAACCCCCATGTTTTCTATATCGGCATGAACGAGCGATTCGTTAGCCACATTGAAGGCCAACCTGCGATTTATGATCCAGCCGCCATCGATAACTCATCCTCTAGCAAACAAGAATTGGCAATCGCGACACAAGGCAAACAAGGAGAGACAGCATGAATATCACTGAGATGTTAGTTCCCGCTCAAGAGATCGCTTGGCTACCGTGGGCGGTTCAATATTTCTTCTACATAGGTTCAGCCTACGCGGCCGCTATTCTGTTTTTGATTGCACTGATATTTAAGAACTCAACCAGCCACCAATTTCGTTCTGCCCTTGTGCTTGTGATGGCAATCGGTGCGATTGTTGGGCCATTAGCGCTTACTGGTGACTTGCATCAACCCGGACGTGCGTGGCATTTCTATGCTCACATCACACCTTGGTCATGGATGTCATTGGGCTCTCTGTTTCTACCTTTGTTCTCTGGTCTGGCTGTCGCAACCGCATGGGTTTACCTGCGTGATGACATCGCACAACTGAAAGAGAGTGAAAACCCACTTCTAAAACGTTTGGCTTGGCTGACGCTAGGTCAATGGCAAATATCGTCAAAGCTGATGATTGCGCTCGCTGCTGTGACGGCTATTTCGGGCCTAAGCATCGCGCTTTACACAGGCGCAGAGATTGCGATTTTGGCGAGCCGACCGCTTTGGCATCAACCGGCTTCTCCGCTGCTTTGGTTCACTACCGCATTCTTTGCTGCAACGGGTTTAACGCTGTTGATTTGGGCTCTTCTGCCTTCAAGCAAGCCAAGCTTAAAACCAACAGACCTAGCTCTGATACAAAGAACCATTACCTTAACGGGTGGCCTTGCCATCATTCTCACGTCGATTTGGGCATCTAACCATGGTCACTTCAGCCTGTATGAGAACGACGCTTGGGGCATCAATTTAGGCATCATGACCACCAGCATTTTGCTGTGCATGATCTTGGTTCTACCACTGCAACGCCTATCGCAAAGTAAGCTAGGAATTGTCTGTGTTGCGCTTGCGACCATAGTTTCTGCATGGGCGGTACGTTGGGTCACCATGATGGAAGTTCAAACCATTCCCCGTTTTGATGTGGGTTCATTCCCTTATGAATTACCAATGGGTAGTGCTGGGTTACTTGGCATCGTTGGCATGTGCGGCCTTTGGCTAGCACTTGCGTTGTTTGCTTCTGAGATCGTGTCTACTGGTTCTACACCTAAGACAGTATTGAAACCAAACCAAAATACATCATCGTCACCACTTAACCGCTCACATAGCTTGTAGTCTGAGGAATCATCATGGATAACAAACGTCGTCAATTTTTGAAAACAGGCCTTGCTGCCGGTGGTGTTGGAGCTTTTGCTGCAGGTTATGCGACAACCACAAAGCACATGGTTCACGGTGCTATCGATGGCACCGCAGGTAAGAAAACCAATCACATCCACAACGGTAATTCGTTAGAGACAGAATACAGTGTCGATGAGCAAGGTAAGATCTCGCCGAATCCAAACCAACGCGTTGCACCATCAATGTGTTTTGGTTGCTGGACACTGTGTGGATTACGTGTACGTATCGACAACCGTAATGACGAGATCTTACGCATCTCGGGCAACCCGTATCACCCGCTATCAAGTGACCAACAGATCCCATTCAAAACATCGGTAAAAGACGCCTACATTGGCTTGTCTGGTGAATCAGGCATCAATAACCGTTCGACAGCCTGCGCCCGTGGCAACGGCATGTTAGAGATTCAAAACAGCCCATACCGAATCACTCAACCATTAAAACGTGTTGGTAAACGTGGTGAAGGCAAGTGGGAACCGATCAGCTACGAACAGCTTATCTCTGAGATCACCGAAGGTGGTGACTTGTTCGGTGAAGGCGAAGTTGAAGGCTTGCGATCGATTCGCGACATCGAAACACCACTCGATCCAAACAACCCTGAATACGGTCCAAAAGCCAACCAACTGCTTGTGACCAATGCAGGTAATGAAGGCCGTGACGACATATTGAAGCGCTTTGCATTTAACAGCTACGGCACACGCAACTTTGGTCACCATGGATCTTACTGTGGCTACGCGTTCCGCGCAGGTTCAGGCGCGATCATGAACGATCTAGACAAGTTCTCGCACTTAAAGCCCGACTTCAACAACGCAGAGTTCATTCTTTTCATCGGCATGTCTCCAGCTCAAGCGGGTAACCCGTTTAAGCGCCAAGCGAGACAATTGGCTGAGGCTCGTACCAACGGAAAACTCAGCTACACCATTGTGACTCCAAGCCTTCCGGCAGGATCGTCAAGCCTTGCGGCGGGCGATCGCAACAACTGGCTACCGATCAAACCGGGCACCGATTCAGCATTAGTTCTGGGCATGATCCAATGGATCATCGACAACCAGCGCTACAATCACGACTTCTTGTCTCGCCCAAGTGCGCAAGCGATGAAGCAAGCAGGCACCACACACTGGTGTAATGCATCTCACCTTGTGATCAGTGACGAGTCGCACCCACAAAATGGGCGTATGCTTCGTGCATCGGATATAGGGTTGCTAGAAACAGGCGAACCGATGTCTGACGATGACGGATTTATTGCACTTGATGTGACAACGTCACTATTGGCGTCACATATTCAGGTGAATGAAGCGGCTCTGTTCGTCGATCAAGACGTAGAAGTTGATGGTCAGACTGTTCGCGTTAAATCTTCTCTGCAAAGATTGAAAGAAGAAGCCTTCAAATACGACCTTGCTTACTACAGTGAGCAGTGTGAGATCCCACAAGACCAGATTATTGCACTGGCAAAACGCTTCACCAGTTACGGTACAAAAGCAGTCGTGGATACTCACGGTGGAAACATGCACACCAACGGCTTCTACAACTCGTTCTCTATTCTGATGCTGAACGCGCTGATCGGTAACATCAACGCGAAAGGCGGTGCGATGGCGAAAGCGGGCGGCTACCCGACTTCGGTTGCTGGTCCACGTTACGACTTTACCAAGTTTAAAGGTAAGACTAAGCCTCAAGGTGTATTCTTGTCCCGCAGCAAGTTCCCGTATCAAAAAACTAGCGAATACAAACGTCGCGTTGCCGCAGGCGAGTCACCTTACCCGACCCGCGCGCCGTGGTACCCAATATCAGCTCCGCTTTTAACTGAGCACTTATCAGCTGCGATTGACGGTTACCCTTACCGTGCAAAAGCGTGGATCAACCACATGGCGAACCCACTATATGGTGTCCCAGGCTTAGACAACCTGCTAGGCGAGAAGCTTAAGGATCCAAAACAGCTTGGCTTGATCGTGTCTATCGATGCCTTCATCAATGAAACGACTGCCTTATCGGATTACCTAGTGCCAGACACTGTGACCTACGAAAGCTGGGGCATGGCAACCCCGTGGCATGGCGTCGCGACCAAAGCGATCACCGCTCGTTGGCCGATTGTTGAGCCTAAAACCTCACGCACTCAAGACGGACGCGCCATCAACCTAGAGAACTTCTTTATTGATCTGGCGAAAACACTGGGCTTAGGTGGCTTTGGCGATAACGTAATCAAAGACAACCAAGGTAACTGGCACGGTATTCATAGCGCTGAAGATTTCTACCTGCGCTCAGCTGCTAACTTAGCGTTCGTAAAAGGTGGCGTGCCGAATGTGGATGCGGAAGATATTGTTTGGTCTGGTCTAGAACGCCTAGTGCCTGTGATGAACAAAACACTCAAGCCTGAAGAGATGCTTAAGGTAGCGTATATCTTTGCGCGTGGCGGCCGTTTTGAAGACGCCACCAATGCCTACACCAATGAAACCATGAAGTACAAATGGACCAAACCTTTGGCTATCTGGAATGAAAAACTCGGTACTTCTCGCAACACCATCAGTGGCGAGCAATATATGGGTTGCCCGACATGGTATCCACAAAGGCTTGCAGACGGCACACCTTTGGCAGAGCAGTTCCCAGCACAAGAGTGGCCGTTCACCCTAACCAACTTTAAGTCCAATATTCACAGTGCGGTCTCTAATTTGTCACCACGCTTGGAATCGATTAAAGGAGTAAATCCGGTTTACATCCACCCGCAAGACGCTTCTTCTGTCGGTATCAAAACAGGTGATGTATTTGCGATTGAAACACCGAGCTCAACCACACATGCGTTGGCGATGGTGATTGATGGCATCAAACCGGGAACATTAGGCTTTGAACACGGCTTTGGTCATAAAGAGCTCGGTGAGCGTGCGCACTGGATCGGTGACACACAACAACCTGTAAAGATGAAGTCGAACGATGGCGTTAACATCAATGATATTGGCTTAATTGACCCGACGAGAGAAGGCAAAGGCGTCATGTTGGATTGGGTTGTGGGCGCAGCAGCAAGACAAGCGCTTCCGGCTAAAATCTACAAAGTCTAGGCGTTCAAACCTCCCCTATTTCAGTCAAATCAAGACTGGGCAGAGTAGAGCAACTTCGTCATTCGAGGTTGCTCTTCTTTTTAAGCTATTCAACGCCAAACCATCAATTCTTAACATCACTTCCCTGCAAGTTTCTCTCCTAGCCCCATCAAGCGTCTATGCTTATACAATCGGTGCCATAAAGAGCCTTAACAAGCAGTCACACCGAGGCGAACATGGCAGTTCCCTTGCACTTCGTTAACGGCAGCTGGATTCGCCTATTGAAATCCACACTAATACCATTGTGATGATTGAGGTTATTAATGTGAGACTTACCTCAAGTTCCAAGTGAATTAATGTGGAAATCCACAATAGCGCGAACAACCAATTATGTCGAAAATGCGTGCATTACAACCAATAGCGACGCCTCATGACTAAGCTGACCATTAAAACTCAAACTCTAACGCTTTGCATCGCTGCTCTAGGAAGCCTTTCTTTATCCGCTTTTGCACAAGCAGCACCCAATCCAATGCCAGAAGCTGCAGAAACTTGTAGCGGCTGCCATCAAGCCGACGGTAAAGGCATGCCCAACATTGCCCCTATGCTTGCAGGGCTCAATGCTGACTATCTAGAACATCAACTGGTTCTGTTCTCAAGTGGTGAGCGTCAAAGCGCGATCATGAAGGGAATGGCTGACGGTGTATCTGATCCCGCAGTTCGTCGTGAGGTCGCAGAATACTTTGCATCACTACCTTCATACGAATTTACCGATTTAGAGCAGCGCGGCTCACAAGCCGATATCGATAACCCGTATCGTAAACTTGTATTCTAAGGTGATTGGGATCGAAACATTCCTGCTTGTGCTACCTGTCATGGACCAAGTGGTATGGGCGTAGACAAATTTCCTCGCCTAGCAAGCCAGCATGCCGACTACATTCAAACTCAGCTCAACGCTTGGAAAAATGGCACTCGTAAGGGTGATGATTTGAACATGATGGGTAATATCGCGGGCAAGTTAACCGACGATGAGATCAAAAACCTGTCTTACTACTTCGCCTCTTTCCGATACTAAAGGGCTCGCATGAAAACATTACTTCTAATTACCGCAACCCTTGCCTCTGGAATCGCTTATGCCGAAGCAGAGTTGCCCGATCGCCAAACCGAACTGCCAGCCGTTGAGAAGCCTCAAGATAACAAATATCTGGTGCCACGCGACTTGGTTGATATCCCTGCTGGGGAATTTGGCGACAAAGTAAAATTGGGTTATTCGCTGTTTGTCGATTCACAACAGATGCGTGGTACGTTCGTCGGCAATGAACAAAACTGTGTCAACTGCCACATGCAAGCGGGCATGAAGCCTAACGCTGCCCCTCTTTGGGGTGCGTACATGGCCTACCCTGCGTATCGTTCTAAGAATGACAAGGTAAACAGCTACGCAGAACGTATCCAAGGTTGCTTCACCTACTCAATGAATGGTCTGCCACCGGCTGAGGGTTCAAAAGAAATGGTCGCACTAACGGCTTATTCATACTGGCTGGCGATGGGGGGAATCTTAGACAAGAACGGCATGCAAGACACACCCGTTCCTGAGATCAGTGATGCAGATTTACAAATCGGTGGTAAAGCGGAAAGCTTCCCTCTTCCGGAAGAGCTGTTAAGTAAATACCCGATCGATGATCGCAGCAAGTTGGCAGGTCGTGGCTATCCTAAGATTGCTAACCCAGAACAAGAACCTTCGATCGTGCGTGGTGAGAAGGTTTACCGAACCAGCTGTCAAACGTGTCATGGTCAAAATGGTGAAGGTATTAAAGGAGCAGACGGCCGATCGTACTTCCCACCACTGTGGGGCGAAAACGCGTATAACTGGGGCGCGGGTATGCACCGCGTGAACACAGCTGCCTACTTTATCTATGAAAACATGCCGCTTGGAAAGAGCCAGCAACTTTCGATTCAAGATGCATGGGATGTGGCTGCATTTGTGAATAGTCATGAACGCCCACAAGATCCTCGATACAAGGGTGATGTTGCTGGCAATGCTAAGCGTTACCACAACCACCAAGGTTACTATGGCAAAGAAGTTGATGGTCATGTATTGGGTACAAAAGCCTATCCAAGTGGTAAAGAAGTGATTCACAATCACTAACTTCAACCAAAGGGTACTCTTTGTGGGAAAAGCCGCTCACGCTAGCTATAGCTGAACTTTACATTGTAAATTAGTGAACGCTAGAAAAGTAAAAAGAAGCCAGTTCGTGTGACGTTCTGGCTTCTTCTTGGGTTTGGCATGGCAGAGAAATCGTTAATCTTGCTGCATCTTCTCCCAAATCGTTGGCGACCCAATATAATCTTGCACTGAGGTGATGAACTCTTTCACTAGCTTGGTCTGCTTACGGTGCGGGTAGACGGCGTATATAGCAGTATCCGCTGTTGAAATGGCGTAATCAGGAAGCAGTGTCACTAAGCCCAACTCTTTCATGGAGGCGTACAGATTTGATTGATCAAGAAAGCCATAACCTAGACCATCTTTCACACAAGACACCATAGTACGAACATCACTCACCTTATAGTTGCCACGAATCGTCAGGCTCTGGAAAGTATTTCCTCCCGGCTCTTCACTAATGCGCAGATGGTCGACCGTCATATCACCATTGGTATAAATCACCGCAGGTAGAGCGAGTAGATCTTGTGGCGTTTTCGGTTCACCGTGCTGCTTCACAAAATCGTTTGACGCGACCAACATGAAATTACTGTCGGCAATCTTCTTCGCAATCAAATTCGATTCAACAAGCTTACTGAAGCGAAACGCGATATCAAACTGCCCTGCAATGATATTGGCGATCTTATCGTCTAGTGAAAGTACGATCTGAACATCTGGGTACTTTCTCATGAACTGAGTGATGATAGGTTGCAAATATTGCTGCCCAAAATAGATCGGTGAAGTAATTCGCAGCACGCCTTTGGGTTCTGATTGGTATGAATCAGCAATGCCTTGGATCTGATTGATAGTATCTTTCAGCACATAGGTTTGCGCGAGAATATCTTCCCCTGCCGACGTCAACGAGAACGAACGCGTAGAACGGTTGAGCAACTGAACACCTAAATCTTGCTCGAGTTTTTTTATCTGTTTAGAGAGTGATGAGTTGTCCATATCATGCAAGGTTGCCGCTTTGGTAAACGACCCTTGTTGAACCACATCTAAGAACAATAACAGCTGATTCGTATTTGGCACTGCGCCTCTCCTGAAATAAAACTCGACTAACGTTCATCTTTGGGTGTATCCATCACAACCATGGTCGTAATGGATTGAACCTGAGCACATTCCCCAAGCACATCGGCATGAAACTTCTTATAGCCCGGTAGATCTTTGGTCTCAACTCTAAGCAAGTACTCGTTGGCACCGGTAATGTTGTGACACTCCACCACCTCTTTTTCCATACTGACGTGCTGTTCAAACTCCAGCTGAGCCGCTTTGCTGTGGCTTGATAAACCAATCGAAACATAAGCAATAAAACCTACCCCCATCAGCCCATTATCTAGAACCGCACGGTAACCTTGAATGATACCTTTACGCTCAAGATCCTGGACGCGCCTTAAGGTCGCAGAAGCCGACAAGCCAATCCGTTCTGAAAGCTCAATGTTGGAGATTCTGCCGTCCAATTTAAGCTCTTGCAATATCCTTTCGTCAAATCTATCCATAAGTACTTATTATTGTGCATTTAGTGATAATAGAGGAAATAAAAGCACATAATTGCCTCACTTTCCACCTACTATGTTTCTCAACACGTGAAAGTCATGACCGGTCAGTCACTTCGTTCATTTTTTGCTGGAGAACCATAATGCCTTTAGAGCAACTTAGCGCACTTGCCTTGTTTGCGTTCGTCTCGACCTTCACACCAGGTCCAAATAACATCATGCTCATGACATCAGGAGCAAATGTTGGCTTTGCCCGTACTATTCCGCACATGCTTGGCATTGCTCTAGGGTTTGCAGCCATGTTGCTGCTAGTTGGCTTCGGTTTAATGGGTATTTTCAACGCGTACCCAGTTACTCACCAAATACTGAAATACCTGAGCCTTGCTTACCTCGTGTACCTTGCAATCAAGATAGCATTGAGCGGCAAAGCGAAAAGTACTGAAGCTTTTAAACCAATGACCTTCCTCGGCGCTGCCAGTTTTCAGTGGGTGAACCCTAAAGGTTGGTCAATGGCGCTGACTGCGATTTCAGTTTATAGCAGCGGCAGTTCATGGTGGGAGCTTGCAATCATCGCAGGTATCTTCACGCTAGCCAACTTGCCTTCTGTGACCTTCTGGACGGCAGCAGGCAAGCAACTACAACACTGGTTAACAACACCAGTCCGCATTAAAAGCTTCAACTACGGTATGGCTGGCTTGCTTCTAGCATCGACCATTCCGATGCTCTAGTCGAATAACTTCTGTATTTTAACGGTTGGTACTCCTGTGCTAACCGTTATTCTCTTTATAAATAACCCACAAGTTCACTAAGCCAACGACCAAACATCGTCTGCCCGCTCGGCGTTAACGTCCACACAAACGCCGCAACATTCACTGCCACTGTCACCCAATATATGGCTCTGAACGGCTGCTTCTGCGTTTTATGACGCAGCTTATCTTGAGCAATCAACGCCCCTAGCCAGCCACCAGCAACAGAAAAAATATGCAGAGTTTTCTCTGGCACACGCCAATTGCCATTGATCGCTGCTCGCTTGTCCTTCGCGTACACAAAAAACGTCACGAAACCGATAACCAAATACCACACCAACAGCGCTTTAGAACTTTCCGCAAACAACACAGACACCGCCACCAGAACCAAATAAGTGATAACGATTTGAATAGATGAAGACAACATGACTCCTTTTGAGCAACAGCTCACATACTGTAGCAATTACGCCCTGTAGATTTTGATAAGGATGAGTAAGGCATATTGTAATTCGGTTAGCCTGCAAAGAATAAACAAGCCCTTTCATCCCTACATAACATGATGGAAGTTAAAGGAATTATAAATATGTACAACCAAAAGTACGCCATCTACCAAGTTTTTACGCGTTTATTTGGCAATAAAAACACCCAACATGTTCCATGGGGCACAATCGAGCAAAATGGCGTCGGTAAGTTCAGTGATTTTACCGACAAAGCGCTGTCTGAAATCCGCAAACTCGGTATGACTCATATTTGGTATACCGGAGTGCCACATCATGCGCTCATCAATGACTACAAGCACCTTGGTATTTCAGACGATCACCCTAGCGTGGTAAAAGGCCGTGCGGGATCACCATATGCCGTCAAAGACTACTATTCCGTAAACCCAGATCTCGCAGACAACCCTGAATGCCGACTAGAGGAGTTCGAGGCACTAATCAAAAGAAGTCACGACAATGGTTTAAAAGTGATTATCGATATCGTACCGAATCACGTTGCGCGTCATTATAAAGGCTTAAACAACCCAGAAGGTGTCAGTGACTTCGGCGCTCAAGATGACACAACGTTGGAATACCACAAAGACAATAACTTCTACTACATTCCCAACAGCACCTTTGAATTGCCAGACATAGAGCCCGCCTTTACGCCGCTAGGTGGTGAACAGCATCCCAACCTAAACTCCCCGTTTATAGAGACGCCCGCCAAATGGACAGGTAACGGCTCACGTTTAGCCAAGCCTAGTTTCGATGATTGGTATGAAACGGTGAAAATCAATTATGGCATGCGACCAGACGGTTCAAAAGACTTCCCTGAACTACCGAGTGACTATGCTCAACGCAATTACATGGATCATTTCCGTTTCTGGGAATCTGTTTATGTGCCTAACTCTTGGGCTAAATTCCGAGATATCGCCTTGTTTTGGTTGAATAAAGGTGTTGATGGGTTTCGCTACGATATGGCTGAGATGGTTCCAGTCGAATTTTGGAGCTACCTTAATTCATCTATAAAGATGAAAAACCAAGATGCCTTTTTAATGGCTGAGGTGTACCAACCGGACTTATATCGCGACTATATCCACTTAGGCAAAATGGACTACCTCTATGACAAAGTAGATCTGTACGACGGTCTAAAAGACATCATGCTAGGCAATACTTCCACGGCTATCATCCCCAAAATCCAACATCAAATGATGGATATTGAACATCACATGCTGCACTTCTTGGATAACCATGATGAACAACGCATCGCGTCTCCTGAATTTGTAGGTGACCCAAATATAGCGAAGCCTGCAATGCTAGTCAGCGCGTTATTGAGTAGTTCTCCAACCATGATCTACTTTGGGCAAGAAGTCGGCGAACCGGGCGCGGAGAATGCAGGCTTTGGACAGCCCTCACGAACTTCCATATTTGACTACATCGGAGTCCCACAACACCAAAAGTGGATGAACCACGGCGCATTCGATGGCGGGCTATTAGACGAAAACGAAAAGCAGCTGCGTCACTTCTATCAAAAGGTAATGAACTTTTCGCTTGAGCATACTTCAATGACGGGGCAGTACCTAGACTTACACCAGAGCAATAATTTGAGTGATTCGGTTTACGCATTTCTGCGCTATGACAACCAAGAGTTGACAATAGTTGCTGCGAATTTCAGCCAACATGTCACCGAGAATATTCACTTAACCGTTCCAAGTGATGTTATACAAACGCTCACAATCGCTGATGACAGTTACTTGTTAGATGAACATATTGAAGGCATTCAACAACAGGTATTAAAAGTTGAGGAAAGTATTGGCCGTTTTAGTCTTGATCTAAAGCCACTAGCTTCGTTGGTTTGGGTATTTCCCTTATCTGAATAGGATATTTATTATTAATTCCCAAAAAGCCTGAGTTTTAATTAATTGATAAATAACTTAATTCCCACATTAAATTAACACCCTCTCAATTCGATACCTTCCTCACATTAATAAGGATGAGCTCTCATCCTTATTATCTACTCCCATCCTCTACGCCTTACATTATTGATATTATGCAAATGAGTCATTGATCCAATTAATTTAACAATAACCAAATACAAAGCGTGATATTGACACTAGGTTTCCTATATTTACGAATTTAAAATAACTTTATACATTGCCATCACAAATAGTTGACCTTGGTTAAAGCTAGGATATTCATCTTCATAAAAAGTGAAATATGGATATCAAAACGTGAACAACATAAATATTAATAAAATTATCTCTCTACGAAATACCTTCAACAATACCAAAAAGAAGAGCTTCAAACGCTCTACATTGGCCAAAGCAATGTTACCGCTCTTCACCGCTACTTTGATCGCGGGTTGTGGTAGTGATAATGATAGCGACAACGGTACAGCCCCTGGCAACAGTGGTTTATACCCTGCAGCTGAAAACGAAGTCGTTATTTACTACAAACGCGATGTTGCCGCTGCCAGCTCATCTGGCTCAACTTACGACGGTTGGGGGCTGCACCTTTGGAATGGTGAAGGCTGTACCAGCACAGATTTAGTCGGCATGGGATTAAGTGAAAGCGGAACCGACTGGAACAGCCCTTACGAATATGATGGTATCAGCGATACTTACGGTGCCTATTATGTGTTGAAAGTTGACCCAGATGCCTCTGACCCACACAAATGCATGAACTTCATCTTGCACAATGGTGATGAGAAAGCATTTGGCAGTGCCAATTCTAAAGTCGAGTTAACTAAGCTTGGCGATTCACAAGGCGTATTTGGTTTCCATGGCAGCAGCGAGTTGTACTACGACCCTGTTTCAGAGCGACCAGTCAATATTGATGGTCAAAAAGCACACTGGCTAGATGCAACCACAATTGGTTGGGAAGCGGCTAGCAATGCAGACTCTGTGAAGCTTTTCTATGCACTAGACAACAGCATCACAATGAACGATGACAAAGAGATTGTCGGTGGAACTGCAATTGAACTAAGCAAAGACGGAGAACTATCTTCTGAATTGAAAGAGCGTTTCCGACACCTTGCAAGCTTACCTGCCCTAGCTATCGATGTTGACGACAGCACACTTCGCACTATTTTAAAATCTCAGATAATTTTTGTTGCCTACAATGCCAATGGCGATGTTATCTCTTCAACTGAGGTTCAAAAACCTGGTGTGCTTGATGCGGTATTTGCTAGCGAAGATGCTGGTAATGCAATGGCTGAAGAACTAGGCGCAATTGTTGAAGGCAGTGCGGCGACCTTCAAGCTTTGGGCACCAACCGCGCAAGATGTAGAACTCGTTCTATACAGTGAAGATCTGCTAAGTTCACAAGTAATCCCGATGACGGAAAGCACTGAGACGGGTATTTGGGCGACTGACGCGGTACCTAACGCTGTCAACAGTTACTATCGCTACCAAGTGAAGGTTTATCACCCAACCACAGGCAATATCGAAACTCGCCTTGTGACAGACCCATACTCTCTCAGTTTGTCAAAGAACTCAGCATACTCTCAAGTGATTGACCTGAATGATTCAACCTTGAAACCAGCGAACTGGGACAACTACCAACGACCAACCGTAGAGAAAGACGAAGACCACGTACTTTACGAATCACACCTACGTGACTTTAGTTTCAGCGATAAGCTCGGCACAGCTAGCCTAAATGGCAAGTACCTCGCTCTTACAGAAGCCGATCGTGAGTCGGTCAAACACCTACAAGCTCTCCAAGAAGCAGGTTTAACTACGCTGCATATCTTACCAGCATTTGATATCGCTACCGTCGATGAAGATGCCGCGAGCCGTGTTGATATCACCGACACCGTAGGAAAACTGTGTGATGTAAAACCGACAGCTACCTTATGTGGAAGCGAAGACGAAAACAAAGTCATCGAAGACGTACTCGATGGTTATGACCCTTCAACGGGTGACGCACAAGCATTAATGAATGACCTTCGTATGCTTGATAGCTTCAACTGGGGCTACGACCCATTCCATTACACAGTGCCTGAGGGAAGTTACGCGACCGATCCTAATGGTTCTCAGCGTATTCTCGAATTCCGTCAGATGGTCAAAGCTACGCACGACATGGATCTTAAGCTGATCATGGACGTGGTATACAACCACACCAATGCGTCTGGTGTGAACGATAAGTCGGTACTGGATAAGATTGTCCCTGGGTACTACCACCGTCTTAACGTCAACACTGGTGGCGTAGAAAACTCGACTTGTTGTGACAACACTGCGACCGAAAACCTGATGATGGGTAAATTGATGGTCGACTCACTTAAGGTGTGGGCTGACGACTACAAAGTGGATGGTTTCCGTTTTGACTTGATGGGCCACCAGCCAAAAGATGTAATGGTCGAAGCATTGGAAGAAGTACGCAAAATCGACCCGAATACTCTGTTCTACGGGGAAGGCTGGGACTTTGGTGAAGTCGCCAACAACGCCCGCTTCGATCAAGCGAACCAAATCAACATGGCAGGTACAGAAATCGGTACCTTCTCAGACCGTTTGCGTGACGCCGTTCGTGGTGGTAGCCCATTCGATGGTGGTGTCGACTCAGAAGGGAACCACCCACTTCGCTTTAACCAAGGCTTTGGTAACGCAGCGATTGCCAACGAAGAAACCAAAGTTGATCAAGATTCGATCAATGGTCGTTTACATAACCAAGACCTTGTTCGTTTAGGTATGGCAGGTAACCTCGCAGAATACGTACTGATTGATTACAAAGGCGATACCAAACTGGGTAAAAACGTTGATTACAACGGCGCGCCAGCTGGTTACACCAAGATGCCTTCCGAGAACATCTCTTACGTTTCCAAACACGATAACCAAACACTTTGGGATAACAACGCTTACAAGATCGCCACTGGTACTAGCTCTGCAGAGCGTGCGCGTATGCAGTCTGTATCGCTTTCTACCGTGATGCTAGGCCAAGGCATACCATTCATCCATATGGGTTCTGAACTGCTACGATCTAAGTCTATGCAGCGCGATTCTTACGATTCTGGTGACTGGTACAACCGCGTCATGTTTGATGGGACGGACAACAACTGGAATGTTGGCTTACCTCGTGAAGATAAAGATGGTGCAAACTGGGATCTGATCAAAACAATCATTGCTGACAGCGCGGCTAAACCAGACTCAGACGACATTGAGCTGACTAAGCAGCAATTCCTAGAGCTATTAAAGATCCGTAGCTCAAGCGAACTGTTCCGCTTAGATACAGCTGACGAAGTTATGAAGCGTGTCGACTTCCGTAACGTTGGCGAAGATCAAGTCGAAGGCCTGATTGTCATGTCGATCGATGATGGCGTGTCTGCGGGCGACGATCTTGACCCTGCAAATGATGCGATTGTGGCAGTTGTAAACTCAACTAATAAATCTCAATCATTCAAAATCACAGGAGCAACCGGCTTTACACTTCATGACGTTCAACAAAACTCGGCTGACGACACAGTGAAAGGCGCAAGCTTTGCCGCTGAAACCTTCACAGTCCCTGCGCTAACTACCGCTGTATTTGTACAAGCTCAAGGTGATGCACAAGGTGCTGGCCTGCCAGTTGATAACTCTGGCAAGGATGTATCGAGCATTCCGCCATACGGCCAAACAA
Organism: Vibrio sp. 10N.222.49.C12; assembly: GCF_041475025.1. Lineage (NCBI taxonomy): Bacteria > Pseudomonadati > Pseudomonadota > Gammaproteobacteria > Vibrionales > Vibrionaceae > Vibrio > Vibrio sp. 10N.222.49.C12. The sequence continues at coordinate 53,755 of NZ_JBFRVF010000017.1, forward strand.
CCGTGTATGTTCGTGGGGATATGAATGGTTGGAACCCTGTTGATGCTTGGGCAATGAACTTTGTTGCTAATGGAGTGTACTCTGTAACAGGCAATTTGGAAGCAGGTAACTATGGCTTCAAGTTTGCAGATGCTGATTGGAAAACACCTAACTTTGGTTGCGATTCTGTAGAGCTTGCAAGCGGGTCAATCGATATTGGCACAGGTGGCAATTGCCAATTGAGCGTAACGGAAGCGGGCAGCTACACCTTCACCTTGAATGCCATTCACGAGCTTGACGACAATGTAGACAAAGCTGTGGTATCTGTCACTAAGAATTAAGCTCCAAGCTTAGGTTCAAGTAACAGATAATAAAACAAGCGAAAGCTAGCCTTTGGGAGACGTCAGTCTCCCTTTTTTACAACTATTGAACCCAGCAGATTTAAGCAAATAATAAACAACTGCATCGCCCATTAAAATTCGGGGCATTTCCAACCATACTTTATAGCCCCTACATTCGATTACATGGCTGAAAACTTAGAACTAAAGGGAAAGGATATTCCTTAGAACCGTTAAAACCAAATCTTAACGATATATCATAGTAGGAATGCCGCTCTCCCTTAAGTGAACAGAATTAATCCTGGCAGCCTTTTTTGAAGGGTTACGCCCTACAATTACGATTAAAATACATTCAATTCTCGATGTAATATTCTATCAACAGCAAAACACCGCAGTTGTTTGCGGTGTCGTTAAATTTTGATTAGGAAAACTTCCATGAACCGTAAACATATCATCAAAACCATCCAAATGGGCATCGTGACTACAGCATTGATGGGCGGGATGGCTTTGGCTAATACCACTGATCTTGTAGAATCTACCGACGCTGCTCGCGCCCTGGCACATACTCCTAGCACTGCAACAACGCAACAAATACAAGCTGAAAATGCCGCGCACAAACAGGCACTGCAAACACTTGAAAGCAACGGTAATGTTGATCAATATATGGAAACGGATAAAGCAGGGGAAACGACTACTGGTCACGTATCAAAATGCGAAAATACAGAAGTCCCTTTAGGCGAGAAAGTTGCTGAACATTGCAAATAAAAAGCATATACATTAAAGCGGTATTCGATAGGGTTCCTTAGAAGATGCTAACCGATGCTTAACTTACAAGCATTGCACTTTTAAAGGAACCCTTTATCTATATTACTTGGCGTTGACGGCTCGCACAAAGGCTTCTTGTGCACCTTCAATACCAAGGGCTTTTGCTTCATCTAATAAGCTAAGTGCTTTGGGAATATTGTCTGCGTCTACTGCTGCTTGAATGGCATTATGGTAGTAAGTTTGTGTTTCTGGTTGAATTGCTTCTATTGTTAGCTTCTTGCTTTCAATAACAGGAATTTCAGGAGCTGATGCAGATTTTGAAGGTTTCGTTAACCCACTAAAGAAACCTTCACGTTTTATAGCAACTCTAACTTCACCAATGTCAACATGCTTCGCTTCAGGATCATCAATAGCAGGGACAACATTTCGCTTGGCAATAGCCATTGCTTTGGCCGGGTGCAATAGCTGGGTAGTTTGTGTTAAATCTTGTTTAGTAGTGTAAACAACACCATAAATACGAGTGGTACTCATCGGTAGATTCAATTCAACTTCACCAAATAAAACATCACCCTTTATAAAGTCATTTTTATCATAATCAAAAAAGGATGAGTCGTAATTTCGCAATAATTTAAAATTTTGATCATAAATGGCTAAATTTGGAGAAAATACTTCTAAGCGTTTAACCATGCCCGAAAGTTCTATTATGACCTGAGGCTCAGAAACATCAAAAGAAAAACCAGCCACTGGTCCCATTATGTCTGTGCTATTTAAAATCTGAGAATCTTCAGAAAAGTGAATAGAAAAGCTTGATGGAACGCCAACTTGATTCCAACTAATTTGCTCCACCGTAGAGATACTTGCTTGTTCCGAGCTCGAAGAAGAAAAATCTTGGTGGCTCGCACAACCAAATAAAACGGTCGCCCCCATTAGAATCGATACTATTTTTTTCATTCACTTATCCCTTGTAATACAGTAGCCAGCTTGTAAGCTGGCTACTGTTTTTTATTAATGACTAAATGCTAGATTACCACCAAGCTTCAACTTGTGCACCGAACATTAAGTCATTGTTATCAACAGCTTTGTCGCCACTGTAACTAGATGCAAATACTCGAATTGCAGGTCGAGCCCAGAAATTTGAACCGGCTTGCCATTGTTGAGCAATTGTAACTTTCGTTAAGTCTTCTTTATCAGCCCAAGGGTATTCATCTTGGTGATAGCCAAGCTCTAGAATAGTGCTCATTGTTTCAGACCATTTGTAGCCAGGACGAAGAACAACACTCATAGCTTTGCCATCACTATTGCCATTGCCGTCATCCAACAACTGAGCATAAACGAACGAGTAACCAAGATTCCATTTTTCAGCTTCGATTACACCCCAATCGATTAGACGTAAAGACTCTCGTCCTTCCTGACCTAATTCCATGTTGTACGAATCACCTGCGTGGTTACCTACGAAACCAGCCCAAGCATAACCTTCAGTTGCATACTGAATAACAGCTTTGTTAAAGCCCATGCTATGGCCTTGAGTGTGTTCAGCTGTAAGGAAAAAGCCTGCTTTATCTAGACCATAATCACCTGCATTACCAATACCGCCGTCAATTGCATCACTTTGTACATCTGTATGAGAAGGGTCTGCAGCCATTAAAATGAACTCCATACTACCCTTGTCATTTGTTTCAATACCTGTCAAGCGAAGGTCGATTGAATTAGCAGTTGAGTAAACTTGTGTACCCTCAAGTGGCTGTCTTTCATCTTCAGGTGTCGATGGATCATCTGCAGTTAGTAATGGAGCCTTCCATTTATGCTGAACAACTGCAGCATGAAGCTTCGCAAAGCCCAAATCAATGTTTTCAACACCGGCACCAGCACCGGAGTTATTTACGTAGTACATATCCATAATATGAACATCTTTACGTCCGTAATAACGTTCACCAGCCCAAATGCTCATGCCGTTTGCCATAGTGTAGTCAGCCCAAGCTTCACGGAACGAAGCTCTCTCACCAGACCATGGGTCATCAGGATCTGTACCGATACTTTGGAACGAATTACCACGTCCATCTAAGCCACCATTCTCATACGTGCCAAATGCCATTAGAGTATGGATATTGAATGCATCGCCATCTGAACTTTCCCAAATCTTGTTTACGCCTAGAGAAAGTTCAGCATAGTTATCACACTCATCGCCTAAACGACCAACTGCATGCCCAAATGTAGTAGGGCCACCATTACCATAACAATATTGCGAGCCACCATCAGCATTCATACCGAAGCCTGCGCGCATATACCCATGAAAATCAACTTCGGCAGCGAAAGCTGAACCAGCCATCAATGTCGAAGCCACTGCTGCAGCAATCAAACTTACTTTTTTCATTCTTAACTCCATTAAGGACGATTTATTTTAGGTTTTTATCTTTTTGCTCTCTTGCGACAACCAAAGGCAGTTATGGCGGACGTAAGATAGAGAGGTTTAGGGTTTCCCCTGATTCGTTTCAACGGGGTCAATATTAAGAGGGGATGACAAGTTTGACTTCCTCCGCCCCTAAGTTAATTAAGGGGGACTAGAGGGGAGTAGAAAATATACAGAATGGTGTTTTAAAGAGGTAGATCACTTAATATAGGAGGAGTAGACAGCACACAGATCTAATTATTCAACATAAGTGAGATCTAGTTCAAATATATAATTTGAACCTAATCGGTAAATTATTTTTTTAACAATAATTATTCTGTGAAGTTGCTTGACCTTACTGTGACAAAGCTTTTTACTTATAGTTCACTGATGTTGATAAACGAACAAGAAATCAAGCAATGACTAGAACGCTCGCTCGCCCTTATCCGCTAGGCGCAACGCTAGGTAACACTGGCTGTAACTTTTCAATTTATTCTCCTGACTGTAAATCTCTCTCTCTCGCTCTTTTTGACGAGAACGACGAATTCACCACTTATAAATTGGAAAATGAATACGCTGATATCAGATATGTCTTTATTGATGGTATTAAAGCGGGACAAAAATACGGTTTCATTGCAGAAACGGACAATGGCCCTATCCTGCTTTCAGACCCGTATGCCAAAGCAATAAGCGAACCGCTCGATTACGTCACGCCATATACCAATGAAAAAAGCTTTGCGATGGCGAAATGTGTTGTTGTTGATGACACCTTCGACTGGCAAGACGTAGAAAAGCCACGCATTAGCCGTGAAGATACTGTTCTTTTTGAAACGCATGTCAAAGGCCTATCTCAACTGCACCCAGAAGTGGCAGCCAATACTAAAGGTCGTTACTTAGGGTTAGTGAGCCCTGAAATGCTTGCGTTCTACAAACAACAAAATATCAACTCGCTACAGCTTCTACCCGTTGCTGCGTGTATGCATGAACCTCATCTATTGGACATGGATAAAGTGAATTATTGGGGTTACAACCCATACTTGTTCATGGTGCCAGACCCACGCTACGCAGAAAAAGACGCCGTTAATGAACTCAAAACCGCAATTCGTGAACTTCACCGCAATGGCATCGAAGTCATTCTAGACGTGGTATACAACCACACGGCAGAAGGTGGCGAAGGTGGTACAACCTTCAACCTCAAAGCGCTAGATAGCCGCTACTACATTAAACATGGCTGTCATTACGCGAACTTCACGGGTTGTGGTAACACCGTTGATCTCACCCACCAGCCTGCACTTAACCTAGTGATGGATACGCTTCGCTACTGGGTAAGTGAGTTCCAAATCGACGGCTTCCGTTTTGACTTGGCAGCGACACTGGGGCGCGAAGGTGACAACTACAACCCTGAGGCTGCTTTCTTTAAAGCCGTAGCTCAAGACCCTGTACTTAAAGAAACTAAGTTAATCGCAGAGCCGTGGGATATTGGTCCTAATGGTTATCAAGTGGGTAATTTCCCGCTTGGTTGGAATGAATGCAATGACAAGCTGAGAGACATCACACGTAGCTTCTGGCGCGGTGATCAGGGTTACCTAAAAGAGTTTGCTACACGCCTAATGGGCTCTCGTGATATCTACAGTGCAGCGCACTGGCCTTACAAACTCACCGTCAACTACATCACTTACCATGATGGCTTCACCATGCAGGACCTTGTCTCGTACAAGCACAAGCACAATGAAGAAAATGGTGAGAATAACCGCGATGGGCATGGGGATAACCGTTCTGAAAACTACGGTGTTGAAGGTGAAACCGAAAACCTGTTAGTTATCGCAACACGTGAAAAGCAGAAACGCAACTTCATGGCGAGCCTGCTGTTTGCTTTTGGTATTCCTCATATTTTGACGGCCGATGTGTTATCTCATACTCAAAAAGGTAACAACAACGCTTACTGCCAAGATGGCGTGACCAGCTGGCTTAACTGGGAAGATTCAGAGCGCAAGACTTACTTCAAGACTTGGTTATCTGAAATGATCTCTGCTCGTCAGCAATACATGGTGCCGTTTATTAAGGCATTCAGTGGCGAAAAGCGTAACTCTAACCGCATCTTCTGGAGCCGTGTCGATGGCACACTTATGGAGCATGACGACTGGAACCGCTTAAGCTCAGTCGCTTTGCATTTAGGTATTGGTAAAGATGGCGACGAGTTAATTTATCTTATCAACCAAACCAATGCGCCAGCACGTTTCTCGTTACCGAATGACCGTGAACAAAACTGGGTAACCATCTGTGATACCAACTTGCGAAACGTTAAACCCGGTCATGCAGAAGGTGAAATGTTGTTGTCGCCAACTTCGATGGCAATTTTGCACTATTCGCCAGATCAGGCTGATTTGATTAAAGCAAAAGCTTAGTCAGCTTAATAAAACACCGAAAACCATAGAAGCCAGTTATATTTACAGCTGGCTTTTTTGTTAGCTGAATATAACAAAAATCATTCATCCATATGGAATCATTTGCATTGATGTGGTTAATGAAACTGTTTAGTATTGCCGTACTATAAAAATGAATCTATAACGTCTTTGGATATCATGGCTTTACCTAAAACATTAATTCGGCTTTTTAAACCATACATTATTTTATTAACTGGAGGGATGCTCTATCTTGCTATGACTCAGCTTGAAAAAGTAGAAACAGCAGCAACAGAACAATCATCATCAAACATTCGTATCGCAAGCTCTACCATTCGTTCCAACATCGAAGCCACATTCGGCAAACTCTATTTTTTAGAAACCAGTCTAGGCTTGCCTAAAACGGCTCCAATCGGTGATAAAAAATTCAGAGAATTGAGTGATAATATTCTAAGAAGAACACCAAATTTCTCCGATATCGTTCGATACCAACCTAACTCCCAACATTATGTCTCCACTCGTGGCCTTCCTCTTTCCAATGAACAAATCGCCACAATACAATGGCATTCAATAGACGGTGTTGTAGAAGATTTTTACATCTCTTCCGTTTACCAAAAAGCCGATGGACGATGGGTTTTCGCCGTTAAACACACTGCAGAAAAGCTCAACGAAGAAATATGGATTGAGTTTGATTTAATGCATACCACGCAAGGTTTAAGAGATTTAAAAACGCTTAATAATGGCTATGTATTTGTTGTAGACAGAGCAACAGAGCGACTGGTATTCCACCCGGATCCACAGCGTATCGGTTCTAAATCCATCAGCTTCCATGCAGGGATCAGCCACCAACTCTCACAAGGTGAAACCGTTGGTAAGCACGAATATTACTATCAAGATAACTTCAAAATATCAGTATTTGACGCAGACAACAGCTTAAATTGGGTGTTCATTGCGGGCACTGACCGCCATGACATCTTAACCAGCTCACATCAATTTACGTTGACGGGCTTAGTACTGGGCTCACTCCTGCTATTGTGGATTGGTGCCAACTATCTGGCTTATCGTTTGAACGTGTCCTTGTCGCAACTGAATAAAGTCGATGACCTTGTAAGCTTTAAGCGAGAGTTAAAATCCATACTGGATAGTTTCACCTACCAAAAAGGCATTCAATTCTGTCTCTATCAGCTTGAGAACCACGCATTCAGTACCATCGACTATCACGGAAACAAATCCACGGTACATTGTGACAAAGCCCTTGCAGAGCGATTTACACCGGACACTATGGCTTACCGAAGTGGTAAGTACGCCGATCCACTGGCGTGTAAACTCAAAATACACCAACGTCATTACTGTATTCCTTTGCACTCTCGTCAGCAGTTGATCGCAGTGTTGTACGTAAACGTAAACTTACCGATCAGCCAGAGTATTCTGCGTATGATCAGAGATTACACGGAAGTCTCACTGTCCAACTTACTGCTTCAGCACCAGTTGAGTAGCAAGGACTTGATGACGCAATTAGACAACAAAAGTAGCTTTAATATTGCACTGGAAAACTACGCCAACCAGCCTGAAACCTATATAGCTCTACTCGATATCGATAGTTTTGACCACGTGAACCGTGCTTATGGTGAAGCTGTGGGTGACAAGATGATCAAGCTGACAGCAGAAGCACTACGCTCGTACTTTCCGAAGCCTAAAGGACTATGCCTTGCTCGTATTGGAGGCAAAGAGTTCGCAGTATTATTTAAAGCAAACGACGGCAACGACGCCAAGTTCCAACTAGACCAGTGCCGAATTGGCGTAGCAGAGAAAACTATTGTGACGCCAGACATCAGCCTCTCTTTAGGCGTGAGTGTCGGTTTTTCACAAATAGAGGGAGAGCCAGATACAGCTCTAGCACTGGCGGAGCAAGCAAAGTTGATTGCTCAACAGCTTGGAAAAAATCGAGTTGAAGGCCACATCAGGGCTGTTGCAAAGGCTTCATAGGTTGTCCTAACAAGCTCACTTTATCCTTTACTTGGATACCGATGAAAACAAAGCACCTAGGATTCATACCCTAGGTGCTTTTGTTTTTATGGAAAGTCATTACAATGCGCGTTCAACACGACAATACCCCTTTTCTAACGACACGAGCCTTATGAAGCTAAGTAACCGACTGCAAACTCTCCATTCCCTTGTCAGCAATGACTACCAACATATTTGGGACTGTTGTTGTGATCACGGCTTCTTGGGTGTTCAACTGTTGTCGGATAACAAAGCACCTCAGCTTCACTTTGTCGATATTGTCCCGTCTCTGATGAGCGATTTGGAAAGCAAACTTACGCGTTACTTTCCGCAAGGTGCAATAGCAGAACAGAAAGTGACTAGCCAATGGCAAGTCTACTGTATGGATGTCGCCGCTATCCCGCTTGAGAAACATACTGGCAAACACCTGGTGATTATTGCGGGCGTCGGTGGCGATCTTACTCAAAAGCTCGTCGATGATATTCATCGTCAACACCCAGACAAAGCGATCGATTTCTTGCTTTGTCCGGTGCATCAGCAATTCGAGTTGAGAAGCCATTTAAAGGCGATCCATTTTGGTCTTATTGATGAAGTGTTGATTGAAGAGAACCGTCGTTACTACGAGATTTTATTGGTGAGTAATAGTCGCGGTGATTCAGAAAAGAGCCAAACCGTTAGCGAGATATCAAACGTCGGTGACAAGATCTGGACACCAAGTTGTGATGAACAAGTGAAGGTATCACAGCAATACAAAGCCAAAACATTGCAGCACTACTTACGTATCCATCAAGGACAAGAGAAGCAAGGCAAACCTAGCCAAGTAAAGCATATTATTGATGCTTACCAGGCGGTTAAGCCATAGTAAGTACTAACTTAATGGTTTGAATATTAAGAAAGTCAAATTAATAAAAAAGCCGATAGTTCAATGAGCTATCGGCTTTATTAATGCTATCGATTCAGTTTTAGCTTACTGTTCTTGTTTCTTATAAGCCACATCAGGCTCGTCAACTGTCTCTACCTCAGAAGGCTTATCAACCCCATAAACCGTATCAAGGTAGACGTCTTTCTCTTTCCACGTGCTGTTCAACCAATTGTGGAAGCGACGTTTAAAAGCCTTATCTTCAAAGTAATTACCGTTCACGTTCTCATCCATCAGGTGTAATTTAATACGCACCACGATTTTCGTCATTTTTCCTTTCAGCATATCTTCAAACGGAGAGGTCTGGTTCTCTGGGTAAGCCAGAGTTACATCAACGATGCCATCTAAGATCGGGCCCATGGCAGATAAAGCAAATGCGACACCGCCCGTTTTCGGCTTCAATAGGTGTCGATATGGCGTGTTTGCTGTCGCCAGTTTGCTGTGGTTAGCGCGAGTGCCTTCAACAAAATTGACCAAGGTTGTCGGTACCAGCTTGAACTTATTACATGCTTTGTGGATGGCATTAAAGTCATCATTACGACGCTCTGGGTTACGCAGCAAAAAATCACGCGAGTGGCGTCTCATGAAGGGCATATCCAATACCCAGCAAGCTAAACCAACAAAAGGGACGTACAGCAGCTCATGCTTAACGAAGAACTTAGCCATCGGCATCTTGTCTTTCATGATCGAAGAGAGGACTACAATATCTGCCCAGCTCAGGTGATTCGATATCATTAAGTACCACTGCTTGGTCGAAATGTCTTCCCCACCTTCGACCTGCCAATCAATATCGTTGTTGATATTCAGCATCCAAAGATTAAGCGAAGCCCAGCACCAAAATGTGAAGTTAGCTAAATGAGTACATGACGTTTGCACCACAGAGATGGGAACAATAAGTTTAATGAAAGCAAACAGACTCAAGGTTAACGCTGCTACTGCGGTATTGATGGTCACGAACAATACGTTCAAGGCCATACGAAGATTATCAAGCATAAAACACGGCTATATTGAGATCGAAGGCCGCCATTATACTCATCTGCAAAATATTCTCTTTAGTAATTGGTTGAATACACTAGGGGTCAAACCACTGTACTCATTTTGTCTGTGTCGAAAGAGCAATTCATCGTTCTGAATCAACAAAATCAGGATTTAAAAAAACAAATGAGTCATTTAGACTCAAGTTTAAATAAGTCGATTTGACACAATTCAACATTAACTTTTGGTCAGGGAAAGAGACCAAGAAGATGTTCAACACCCGAAAGTAAGATCCATTCAATATTGATGAACTTATAAGCAAGCTGCCTCGTACTGTGATTTTTAATGTTCAAGAAGTGAAGACGAAAGACCAAATAACCATAATAATTACAATGACTAATGGTGATAGACAAGAAAAAAAACTCTAGCACACTGAACAGAGTTATTAGTTTTAATCCCGTTTCAGATAATGAATCAGTGGGTTGTTTATATTTTAGGTAAGAGAGGAAGCCATGCTCAACATTGCTTTTTTTAGCTCAAAATCATACGACGAAAAATCATTTGAACTTGCAAAAGGCAAACTCAACGCCGAGTTTCATTTTCACGATTTTCGACTCACCACAACAACAGCAAAAATGGCGCACGACAACGAAGTGGTTTGTGCGTTTGTAAACGATGACCTATCGCGAGACGTGTTAGAGATTCTTGCTCAGGGCCGCACCAAGTTAATCGCGATGCGCTGTGCGGGCTTTGACAAGGTCGACCTAGACGCAGCCAAAGAGTTTGGTCTGCAAGTGGTTCGCGTTCCGGCTTACTCACCAGAATCGGTAGCAGAACACACGGTTGGCATGATGATGTGTTTGAACCGTAAACTACACAAGGCATACCAACGCACTCGTGATGCGAACTTCTCTCTTGAGGGGTTAGTTGGCTTTAACTTCCACGGTAAAACGGTCGGTGTGATTGGCTCGGGTAAGATTGGCCTAGCGACGATGCGAATTCTGAAGGGTTTAGGCATGAATATCCTATGCTATGACCCATATCCAAACCCGTTAGCTGTTGAGTTAGGCGCTAAATACGTTGAACTCGACGAACTTTACCAAGAGTCTGATGTGATTTCTCTGCACTGTCCGATGAGTAAAGAGAACTACCACTTATTGGATGCAACGGCATTTGAGAAGATGAAAGATGGCGTGATGATCGTCAACACCAGCCGTGGTGAACTGCTGGATTCAACCGCAGCGATTGAAGCGCTCAAACAAAGCAAAATCGGCGCGCTTGGTCTTGATGTTTACGACAACGAGAAAGAGCTGTTCTTCCAAGACAAATCTAACGATGTGATTGTCGATGACGTATTCCGTCGCCTATCTGCTTGTCACAATGTATTGTTCACAGGTCACCAAGCTTTCTTGACCAAAGATGCTCTGTTCAACATCGCCAATACAACGCTCACCAGTGTTGATGCCTTCTTTGCTGGCAACACCAGCGGTAACGAACTCGTTTAATCGCTAATTGAGTTAATAGCAGGCTGAGTTAAAAACAAACTAGGTCTACAGATACAAAGCCACGCTATTCTGAAGTGAACAGCGTGGCTTCGTCGTTTATTCAGTATTCTAAAGCCGTTCCTAGACGCAGAAATGACAATCTTCAGTGTCTAAACCATAAACGCCTTTTCTAATAGCAAGGTGCTCTTCACCGGCTTTGACGCCCATCTCGTAACCTGTATTAAGAGTACTTTGATCCATAGTTAAACGCTTAACCGCGAAGGCTTCAGGTGGCGCTATCACTTTAATAGTCGCATCTTTGGGTGGGTTACGAATGAACTCCAGAGACTGGTTGTAGTTTTCAGCACGTACCGCCATCGACTCAGCAATATTCGGGAATTTCTTTAATAGTTTCTTCAGCATCCATTGGTGCTTTTGAGGCTTCATTCGGTAGCTCAATGGGTGAGACAGAATCACGGTAATATCGCGTGCGCCACGGCGATATGCTTCACGAACCGGAATCGAATCCGCTACACCACCATCGGTATAACAACCACCCGAGAAACACGGTGTTTCGCGGTAAGCTATAGGTAAAGCCGTTGTTGCTTCAACAACATTAGAAAGGTTTTCTGGCTTAATATGGTAGTAGTCTGCACTGCCCGTATCGACATTTGTGACAGCAGCAATGAGTGGGATACTTGAAAATAGCTCGCCACAGTCCAGCGGATAACGTTGATTGGATTCGTTCCATAACCACTTAACGTCCACTAAGTTACCGCCTTTGGCAAAGCGAGCAGGATTAAAGAAAGTTTTATCCGTCGCCATCGTGGTGATCACATCATAACTGCGTTTTGGTGCATGAGATAAGTAGCCAACCAGATTCGACACACCTGCAGATACGCCGATGGCAAAATCATAAGGACGGAAATCGTCTTGCATGAAGGCGTCTAAAACTCCAGCAGCAAAAATACCTCTCATTGCTCCACCTTCAACGATTAATGCGCTCTTATTCATCTCAAACTCTTCTACTTTATAAACTGATAGTCGTAGAATAATCCCATCACTCTTACAAAGATAATGGGATAGATTTATCAATTCGATAGGTAAAAACTATCAATGTGGATTGTTAGATTTTTCAATGGCTTAGGGTTGCTTGATATTCAGCGAGATCAAAAAAGGCCATCGAGTAGTTCACTCAACGGCCTTTCAATTAACGAATCAAGATGATTGATTACGACTTAAATTCGCTCACATCGATTTCAAGCAGTTTACCAATGCCTTCACCGTATGCAGGGTCAGCTTTGTAACAGTGTCTTAGGTGACGCAATTGAATCTCTTTTGGCACGCCGCCTAGGTTGCGAGCAGTGTTATCAAAAAGAATCGCTTGCTTCTCTGGTGTCATTAGGCGGAACAAGTCACCCGGTTGCGAGAAGTAATCTTCATCTTCGCGGTGATCCCAGTGTGCTGCTGCGCCATCTAGGTTCAGTGCTGGTTCAGCGAAATCTGGTTGCTCAGCCCATTGACCTTCGTTGTTTGGCTCATAACCTAATGTGCCATCGAAGTTACCATCGACACGCATCGCGCCATCACGGTGGTAGCTGTGTACTGGGCAACGAGGCGCATTCACTGGAATGTGCTGATGGTTTACACCCAAACGGTAACGTTGTGCATCACCGTAAGCAAACAGACGACCTTGCAGCATTCTGTCTGGAGAGAAACTGATACCCGGAACCACGTTCGCTGGGTTGAATGCAGACTGCTCAACTTCAGCGAAGAAGTTCTCAGGGTTACGGTTAAGCTCTAGCTCACCCACTTCGATCAACGGGTAATCTGCATGAGGCCAGATCTTAGTCAAATCGAACGGGTTGTATGGAACCTTCGCTGCATCCGCTTCTGGCATCACTTGTACTTTCAACGTCCATTTCGGGAAATCTTGGTTATCGATGCTGTCTAGCAAATCACGTTGGTGGCTTTCGCGATCATCACCGATCACTTGTGCCGCTTCTGCATCAGAAAGGTTCTTAATACCTTGCTGAGATTTGAAGTGGAATTTCACCCAGAAACGTTCGTTATCAGCGTTGATGAAGCTGAACGTGTGGCTACCAAAGCCGTGCATGTGACGGTAAGTCGCAGGGATACCACGGTCACTCATTACGATAGTAATTTGGTGCAGAGCTTCCGGCAAAGAAGTCCAGAAATCCCAGTTGTTTTTCGCGCTACGCATGTTGGTGCGTGGGTCACGTTTCACCGCGTGGTTTAAGTCAGGGAACTTAAGAGGATCACGAAGGAAGAATACTGGCGTGTTGTTGCCCACCATATCCCAGTTGCCTTCTTCAGTATAAAACTTCAATGCAAAGCCACGAATATCACGTTCAGCATCGGCAGCACCGCGCTCACCCGCAACTGTTGTGAAACGTGCAAACAAGTCGGTTTTTTTACCTATTTCAGAGAACAATTTTGCCTTGGTGTATTTGGTGATGTCGTGTGTAACGGTAAATGTGCCGTAAGCACCTGAGCCTTTCGCGTGCATACGACGCTCTGGAATCACTTCACGATCAAAATGGGCCAATTTCTCCAAAAACCAAACGTCTTGAAGAAGTTGTGGACCACGTTTGCCCGCCGTTTGAACATTCTGGTTATGAGCGACAGGACAACCCGCAGCTGTGGTCAGTTTTTTTACTCATGGTCTATTCCTTAAGGTTAAAGATATCGCATCGTTGCCACATCTTAGATTTAAGTGGATTCAATACTTTAAAAACCACTAAAACAATATGGATAAAGAATAGACCTGAGTTGGCAGAAAATATAATCGTTTATATTTATCGTTGTTATCTATGAAACCTATTGAACTTCACTGCGAATAAGCCTATGTATAACTTCGGTTTATTTAAAAATGGCATGGCCTAACCTCAGAGTTGAGGCAATGTTCCTCGCCGTTCTGGTTAGGTTCAATTCAGCTTCTCGCAGTACTTGCTCGAGTGACTGAGGAGAGCGCACTGTACCAAACAAGCTGTTCATTTCACCATATAAGGCTTCGACTTCTGTACCTAAAGAACCTGCAATCCCTATGGTCGGAATGCCTTGTAAGCTCGCACGTTTGGCAATGCCATAAGGCGTCTTTCCTTGCAGAGTTTGATTGTCCATTTGCCCTTCACCGGTAATCACAAGATCTGCGCCTTTCAATACTTCATCGGCTTGCAAAACATCAAGCACCATCTCAATACCCGGTTTAATCTGCATGTTAAACAACAAACCAAGCCCCATTGGAGCACCACCAGCCGCGCCATAACCAGTACGCTTGTGAACGGGATCATCCCCACGAACACAACCTTGCGATTCAACTACTTGAGCAAAATTCTCAAGCGCCTTATCAAGCATCACAACTTGTTCTGGGCTTGCGCCTCCAAAATCAATTGCCCCGTTCCGAATGAAGAAGCAATCAATGGATCACGCTGCTCTGGTTTCAACAAGTCCAAACCCGATGCAGCAGCAATTTCAACCAGTGCCGTTTTGTTCGGGTTGCTATCGGATGACTCAAGCATCGCCCATTCAGCATTAACTTGTTGCCCTAACAGCCCTTCGACTTGCCTATGTCGCTTTTCACCAACAAGCCCTTGGAGCAATACATCCACAGTCCCTTCACCACCATCAGCCAAAGGCAATGTTACGTATTCAGCGTCTGGGAAGATTTCACGAAAGCCCTTTTCAATACACGCCGCCACAGATACAGCCGATAGAGATTCTTTAAACGAGTCTGGTGCAATAACAATTTTCATACTGAGAGATCCAAAAGATTAGTAATTTTGATGAGTGCCCGATCCAAAAATGCCCCTATTGAAGATCAGCAAGCTAATCACTTAATAGGGGCAGTATATAAAGGTAAGTAGTATTAGTTAGTAACGGCTGTCTTTACTTGTGATTTCTCTTTGCTTTTTAGCCACACGAATACAGCACCTAGAACCGCAATTGGAATCAGTGGGTCGATCAACGTACCGCCTTTACCAAACACTAAGTTTAGAATCATGATGATGCTTGCACCAATCGCCCATGCGATAGTTGAAGACACAGACCAGATCTTAATTTGGTCAGCAAGTTCAGTAATACCTAACGTACGGTTAATGATGTGGAAGTATGAATCGTTCAAATGAGAGAAGCCAACCGGACCTACCGCACATGCAAGTGCTACGAATACTGGGTCTAGACCTAACGTTTCAACCAATGGCAGCGTCATCGTTGCTGCAACCATCATTGATGCCGTTGCTGAACCTTGGATTAGACGAAGCATTGAAGCAATTGCTAGTGGTACAAGTAGAGGTGGAATACCGCTGCTCGCGATAGCTTCGGCTACTTGAGGGCCAGCACCTGATGCTTTAAGTACTGCACCCATTGCGCCACCACAGCCAGTTACCACAAGAATTAGACCTGTAGTAGACAGAGCATCATCCATAGAGCTAACCATGTCTTTGCGCTCAATATGACGAGTAAGACCGTATAGCGCCATAAGAACACCGATACCAACAGCAACCACTGGGTTACCAATCAACGAAATAACGTTGTGCATTGCAGTGTCACCTTGACCAACAAGCGTGTTGATTAGGATGAATGCGATTGGCAGCAGAATTGGACCGAATGATAAAAAGTTACTTGGTAGCTCTCTGTCATCTGTTTCTTTTACTTTCTCAAGGTTTGCCCAATCAGCTTGGTTAGTAATCCATGTCTCACCGTTTGGTACGCGGTAGTACTCGTTACCTACTCGGCGAATATAAATCATAGAAAGAAGCATCATAGGGATAGAAACCATCAAACCCCATAACATGTATTCACCTAGATCTACACCCAGAATTCCAGCCACAGCAACTGGACCCGGTGTTGGTGGCACAAGCGCATGAGTGATCAGTAGGCCAAGCGCCAGAGTCACACCTAAGCCAACCGCTGATTTACCTGTGTCACGTGAAATTGCGCGAACAAGAGAGTGTAAAATAATGTACGCAGAGTCACAGAAAACTGGGATAGCGACAAGTACACCTGTAAAACCTAGTGCTAAGTCTTCACGACCTTTACCACACAGCTTTACAAACGTTTTTGCCATTCTAACAGCCGCACCAGAACGCTCGAAACACGCGCCCATGATAACGCCGAACGCGATAATCAAACCAATACCACCAAGCACGCCACCAAAGCCGGCTTTAATTGCGTTGATCAGCTCTGTTGGTGCCATACCAGCGAATAGCCCCATGATGATACTTGCAATAATCATCGCAAGCGACACTGGGATTCTTGTTTTAATGATCATGCCCATCATGGCTAAAATGCCAATTACGATGCCTATCAGTGCTCCATCCATTTTTATATTCCTTTTGTCTCTTTCTTCATTTTTAGAAAATTTGTAGGGTGGTGCATATGGGTGATACCGGGTCACCCATTGCACTTTATCGTTATGTGTTGGCTTACCTGTAAGCCGTGTTATCTAAATCAGTTTTTACTTTTATGATTCGTTACATATAAACGCCATTCACACCGCGCTATAAATAACTTTTTACCCAGCTAAGCCCCTCTTCTGTCGTGCTTCTTGGGTTATATTCACAGCCAATCCAACCTTGGTAACCTGAATCATCCAAAACACTAAATAAATGCGGGTAGTTCAGTTCGCCTTCCGATGGTTCATGCCTCTCTGGTACAGAAGCAATTTGGATATGACCGGTATAAGCAGCAACTTCACGAATCAAAGTACTTAAATCACCATCCATGATTTGCGCGTGATAAAGGTCGAGTTGAAGTTTCACATTTGGTCTATCGACCAACTTAATCAGTTCGACAGCTTCACGTTGATGCGCCACAAAATAGTTCGGAACATCACGGCTATTTAGCGGTTCAATCATCAATTCGATGTTATGCTCAGCAAACTTATCTGCGGCAAAACGAATATTTGAGATAAAGGTTTCAACGTGTTGCTGTCTCGTGAACTTCGCATCATGCAGACCCGACATCGCGTGAACTTTCTTGCAGTTCAGCGCTTTGGCGTACATAAGTGCGGTATCAACACTGGCTTTAAACTCATCTTCACGGCCAGGAATCGCTGCAAAGCCACGTTCGCCTGCGTCCCAATCACCAGGAGGCAGGTTGAACAGCACCTGTTCAAAACCAAATCTCTGCATTTTTGCTGCAAGCTCTTCGGCCTCAAATGCATAAGGGAATAGGTATTCAACAGCTTTGAAACCGGCTTGGTGTGCTTTTTCAAAACGCTCTAGAAATGGTACTTCTGTGAATAACATCGTTAAGTTTGCTGCGAACTTAGCCATTATTTGCCTCTCCCTTTTAAATCCATCACTTCTTCGTCCGTTAGGTAACGGATATCATTCCCTTTCAATAAGAATGCTAATTTGGCGGTCTCTTCTAGCTCTTCAGCGTTATCAACGGCATCAACAAAGTCAGTGCCTGTTACTACTGGGCCGTGGTTTGCTAACAAAAATGCTCGATAATCACCTGCTCGTTTTGCCAACTCTTCAGCGATTTGTGGGTCACCCGGACGTAGGTAAGGAATCACTGGTAACTCACCAATTCGCATCACGAAATACGGTGTGAAAGCCTTAATCGCGTTATTACGATCCAACCCTTCAAGGCAAGACAACGCGGTAAGGTAAGTAGAATGCAAATGAACAATCGCATTGCATTCTGCATTATTTCTATAAATCGCTAAGTGGAATGCCGCTTCTTTAGAAGGCTTCTTACCTGAGATGTGGTTGCCATCGATATCAACAACCGACAATTCCTCAGCGACAAGGCGACCAAATGAAGAGCCTGTTGGTGTTGCTAGAAAATGCCCATTAGGTAATTTGATAGACAGGTTACCTGCACCACCAGTGGCGTAACCTCGTTCGAACATTGAACGAGCGAGCGTGACTATTTGCTCTCTTAACTGCTGCTCGTTCATCAAAACTTTACTCATTTGAATCTCGCTTATGAAAAGAATGATTGAGCTTTAGCGAAGAAGTTTTCATCACCAAAGTTGCCAGATTTAAGTGCCAATGAAAGATCACCTTCAACCGACCTCACCCAAGGCACACCTGGTGCGATTTGAGGGCCAATATGAAAACCTTTCACAGCCAAGCTTTGGGTCACTACACCAGAGGTTTCACCACCAGCGACAATGAAGTTCTTCACTCCGTTCTGCTGCAACTTAATCGCTAGCTGGCTAAAGAACTGTTCAACCGCATAACTAGAGGCATGCGCGCCATACTCTTCTTGAATAGCTTTTAGTGCCGTTGCTTCAGCCGTCGCGTATACCAACGGTGCAAATTCACTTTGAATATGAGTCATCACCCAATCGAATACTTCATTGGCGTATTGATCATTGGTTAAGCAAGCCTTCACATCGATAGCAAAGTGAGGAGCAAGCTGTTTGTATAGCGCAACTTGTTGGTTAGTCATCACTGAACAAGAACCAGAGAATACAACCGTTGGTGCTTTGACTGGGCTACCTGCATGTTTTGCATCACTTTGGTCAGCAAGATGTTTCGTCCAATTTTTAGCAATACCAGCAGCTAGGCCTGAGCCACCTGTGATTAGTTTCAGAGATTTAGCCGCTTGACCTAACGTCACCAAGTGCTCTGCATTAAATGCGTCTACCACGGCGTAGCGACTACCTTGAGCTTTGAGTTCGTTAAGACGAGCGGTAACAGCATCAGAGCCCTGTTCAATCGTTTGAAAGTTAACTAAACCGGAAACACCTGCTGACTGTGCGTCCATCATTCGAACCACACTTGAATCCGTCATTGGTGTAACAGGGTGATAACGCATACCTGAATCACAGAGCAACTCACCAAAAACAAACAAGTGACCGTTGTAAACCGTACGACCATTTACTGGCAATGCAGGGCAAACCATCGTAAATGATTCCCCAAGTTCCGCTAAAAGCGCATCAGTGACAGGCCCAATATTGCCCTCAGCCGTACTGTCGAAAGTGGAGCAATATTTGAAGTAAAACTGTTGGCAACCTTGTGCTTGTAGCCATTTAAGCCCGGCAACGGAGTCGGTAATAGCTTCATCAACGGGGCAAGAACGTGATTTAAGGCTGATCACGACCGCATCCGCTGCAACCTCAAAATCACCAGTAGGAATGCCATTTAATTGGATAGTGCGCATACCGTTTTCAACAAGGAAACCCGCGATATCTGTCGCACCAGTAAAGTCGTCTGCAATAACGCCTAATAACATGATTACTTCTCCACTTTTGGTGTATTCACACCCGGTAGATCAATACCTTGGAATACCTTAATAACGGCGCTGTCATCTTCTTGTCCAAAGCCAGCATTGCTTGCGCTCACAAACATATTCAGTGCTGCACTGGATAGCGGAAGTGGGAATTTAAGATCCTGAGCCGTATCGGATACTAGATTGAGGTCTTTAACAAAGATATCGACCATAGATTTTGGAGAGTAGTCGCCATCCACTACGTGCTTCATACGGTTCTCAAACATCCAAGAATTGCCCGCAGCATTGGTCACTACGTCGTACATAAGATCTAGAGGGATGTTTGCGCGTGCCGCTAATGCCATCGCTTCCGCGCCTGCAGCAATGTGAACACCTGCAAGTAACTGGTGAATAATCTTCACAGTCGCGCCAAGTCCAACCGCTTCGCCGATGTTGTAGACTTTTGCTGCAGTTGCATCGAGTACAGGAGCCAGAGCTTCAAATGTACTTACTGCGCCTGAAGCCATAATGGTCATTTCACCGGCTTCTGCTTTTACTGCACCACCTGAAACGGGAGCATCAAGCATCACAAGACCGTACTCAGATAACTGAGCTTCGATTTGTTTTGCGTCTTCCGCGGAAATCGTCGCCGATACCATAATCGGTGTATTAGGTCTTAGTGCCGCCGCAAGACCAGTCTTAAACAGTACCGTGTTAACTTGAGCAGCATTCACAACTAATATCAAAACAGAATCAAGTTTGTCTGCAAACTCAACCGCACTTGTCGAGACCACTTTTGCACCATATTCACCCAAGGTTTCAAGCGCTTGCGGATTCAAATCGAAACCATATACATCAAGCCCTGCTCGCACACATGACTTCGCTGCGCCCATGCCCATAGAACCTAAACCGATAACACCAACAGATTGAACTTCATTCATAGCAAGATGCCTTTCACGTAATTGTTAAACTCTAAATTTGTTAATTCTTGTTTATGTTTGTGATTATATGTGAAGCAATCGAATGCGACTTAGTGATAAGTCACACTTTTAACAAAAGTTAACACTAATGAGTAATTTAACCCTTTCGAGGCATTTGATAATGGTAATTTCGGCGACTATCACAGTTCTAATTACTATTTAACAACAGATATTCACAGATATTCACAAAACAGAGAAAGATTGATAGGATGATGAAAAATAAGAACATAGAAGAAGAATCATGATTCCAGCGGAACGTCAGAGAACCATTTTGTCACTATTATCACACCAAGAAGTGATCAGTATTTCTGAGCTTGTTGAGCACTTAGAGGTGTCTCATATGACTATTCGTCGAGATATCGTAAAGCTAGAGACATCAGGGAAAGTGATTTCAGTTTCGGGTGGCGTTCAGCTGACTAAAGCACTTCACAGCGAATTGTCACACGACATCAAGGTAGAACAGCAAGCAAGCGAAAAAGCTCAAATAGGTCAACTAGCTGCTCAATTGGTTCCTGAGTATTCGACTATCTACTTAGACGCTGGAACAACCTCTTTGGAGATCGCTCACCAACTTGCAGGGCGAGATGATCTGCTTATCATCACCAATGACTTCGCGATTGCCGCATACCTAATGAACAGCACACAATCTGAGATTTACCATACTGGTGGCAAGATTGACCGTGAAAATCAATCGAGTATTGGGGGAAAAGTAGCTGAGTTCTTGGCAGGGATGAATATTGATATTGCGTTTATCTCTTCTTCATCTTGGAATCTAAAAGGGCTCTCGACACCTTGTGAAAATAAGGTATTAGTCAAACAAGCCATTGTTCAAGCAGCTCATTCAAACTATCTGATTTCAGACTCAACCAAATACGGACGTATCGCTACTTTCCACGCCTTAGATTTAAGTGCGCTTGATGGCGTGATCACCGACATTGATCTTTCGAGTAGTGTGATTGATGAGCTTCAAGACAAAGGCATCAAGGTCATTAATTCGTAACGGAGCCCTCATCAAATTTCAGGCTCACCAACCAAACATTCAGAGCCTGAATACCACAACTCCAAAATCATCTATTTATCCACTCGATAAAAATAATTCTTACAATTAAGCGTGTTTATTCGTTAATAATATTGTTACTCAACGGCATAATAGTCATGAATCCATTCAAAGAGTTAGGTTATGTTCTACAAGCGTCTTTTGGTATTGGCTTTACCGCTTACTTTTGTGTTTTCCACCCATGCTGAAACGTTTGGTGAACGAATGGCGCGCATCGAACAAGAGAATGTACTGGCGAAAACCATGAGTGAAGAACAAGTTGAATTGATACAAAAAGTCGTACAGACCAACCACTGCGCTAAAGTGGCGTTAACCCATCACCAACGCATTTTGGGGCAATATAAGGTTGAGACATCTTCTTCTGAGTTATTCGTAAAATGGCGTCAACTCGGTAAGCAGTTAGACGCTCAATACGAGATGGATTACCCCGGCTACCCTAAGCACGCTTTTCAAGAATATCCTGCGGCTTCAGGCAAAGTCGATGGCTACCTTTTTGCTCTAATCGACAATGGTTTAAACGAGCAATCGTGGATCGCCAAAGAATTTAAGCAGTGTAAAAAGAATAAGCTCATATCCCGAACCTAAGCTCTAGTCTGCTCTGGTTCGAGAGTGCTCACTCGCATTAGTTCTAATAAAGTAAGAACAGCCCTTCATAACCGCCAATTTCTATTTCACTCACATAGTCACCAACGTTACCGTTAGCATCAACAGGTTTCATTGGAACATCCAGCGCGATGGTGAGTTTTGCCGCGTCATAAAAGCTCGGATTCTTACCGTGGAAATCCGTGCGATACAACACACGACCATTGCTGAACTCTCTCGCTAACACCATGTCCTCAGGGCCACCAGCAACCACCTGATTTTCAGATTGATACATAAAGTACGTGAACGTCGGTAGAACGTGAGTGATACCATTGGGCAGATCAGCATGCACCATTTCGTTCATCGAGGAATCGCCAACGATGGTGTAGTCAGCAGGCTGAGGTGTCGTTGTCGAAAGCATCAAAGGAATCGGCGCAAAGCCATGTGGGATTTGATGACTCGGCTCTCCCAAGTCAACGGCCAATAACGAACTGGGTTGGTAGGCGATGTTTTTAGGGACACCACTTTGCCAGAAAGTGTCAGCCGTCGTATTGCCACTTCCATAGACGTAACCATTGTTCCACTGATTAAAGTAGCTATGTTGAGCGTGTCGATTGAGGTGGTAGATCGCTAGGGTCGAGTATTGGTCTTGCTTCCAATTCTCTTCACTATTTCCAAGATACTGAACTCGCCCATAACGCGTTGTCGCCTGAAAAATAACACTTTGCCCATTGTAGGCGAGCGCAGAATTATCCCAGAATTTTGAGATCCCCGAGTAACCACTAAACCCAGTAGACGGAAAAATGTAGTGCTCGCGTAAATACAGAGAGCCCGCCTCGCTAAGATGAGACTGTCCATTTCGACCCAGCAAGTTCGCAGTTCCGATATTCAACCCAATCGACGCATCACTTTCTAAAGCAGATAGATTTTTGAGAAACTCTGAAAATTGTTGTTTGTAGAGATCATCCGCTTGATTCGAACCCACAACAGCTCCTAATTCTTGAACATGCCCGCCAGAGTGAACATAGAACTGATTCGAACCAATAAGCTTATTTGTGTCGTCGTTGTACGCACCATTCAAACCTTGGCTTGCCCAGCTTTGCTTGTAGTAGCGATGAATAGCAGATAGATAATCCGCGTTTGCGACGTTCGTTAGCGACCAAGATGAGTTAGCGCTCCACATTCGACCAAATGGCACCACTCTTGATTCCCAACGAAAACGTGCTGTCGCGTTCTTATTGGTTCGATTTCGATACTCGCTTGGCGACAAGTAGTTATCACCATCTAGGTCTGCAGACACATCAAAACCACGGATTTTTCGCCATTGGCTGATAGCATTGCCGTCCGGGGTTGAAGTCGGAGCATCGGTTAACTTGACGGTTGGAAAACTGTTTTTGAGTTTTACTTCTTTTAAACGCGGCCTGTCGTCGGCATTCTCACTTTGCCAACGAACTCTCACAACGTATAAGCGCCCACCATCTCTCAAAAAGGTTGAACCAAAATACTGGCCGCCGCCATAACTCGCACCGCTCCCATCATGAGTTGTAGCTCTTAACCAGTTATCCGGAAGGTTCCAGATCACCGATTGGTTTTTGGTCATATTGAGCGTTTTGTCTTTCTTTACATCAAGCCTTTCCCATTGTGAAACCCTACCCTGAGAATCAATAGCAGTTGGGTATTCAATCCAAAATTCACCGCTGCCAGCAAACTGTGAGAACTTAAAGGTCAGCCGTTCGAACTGTTCAGCATGATAGACATACAAAGCCCCACCCTGTTCGAAATTCTCAAACACATCGGCATCCCACGGAGGCTCTTGATACAACCAAAAACCAGCATGGTCTTCACTGGCTGTATAACCCAAAATCATAGGTTTTCGGTTTAAAAGGGTCTTTTCGCCATGAGTTTTATCAACTTCGGCAATGACAGTATCTTCAGAAAAGTGCAGGAAATAGTCTTCGAAATTGAGGCCTTCTAACTCAGCTTGGTTACGGAGATCGTTCTCCAACCAACCCGAGTTCATCGCCATGACTTGGTTGTACATATAACCAATTGTCGTGGCCCGCTCATTGTCGGCTTTGTCGGCATAAGCTCCGAACACAATATCACTGTTGGAAATTTCCCAATCAATGACGGCATTCGTAGATAGTGGGGAGCCCAAAAGATCAACACCAACTTCATGTTGCCCTGGCAGCACAACCGCTGTACCAACAGCAAAAGCGTAACCAGCGATTAAACATGACGGTATGAGTGCGAGCAGCCCAGAAATGTAGGTTTTCATGATTCAAATTTCCTAATCGATACTGTCATGCCTTAAATCACAAAACGAAAAGTCAGCCAACTTACGTGTCAATTTAGGAATCAAAATACGAAAAAAGTATCGACTACATGGCTCTATTGTTCAAGTGCTCGTCTGTCTTGTTTCATCGGTGGCAAGTAAAACGAGCAAATGCCGATTCAAAATCAATGCATTAAGGAAAATATAAGTTTTTGTGATTTTAATTTTATTTGGAAACCAAGTATCTCCGGCTAACGAGAAATCAGCTCAGATTTTCTCAAAATGAGAATAATACGGTTTGGAAGATGAGAAGTTATCAGAGCCTAGAACTCAGAATAGGACTTGGATTTGCTGTATCGAATCTCAGTTTGAGTGCCACACTATTGAAACTCAATTTGGATAGGCTGTCTAAACAAGAACGATGACAACGCTCCTTAAAGCCTCTTGTTCCACTTCCCTTGATGGTCGCGATCGCAATTTTCTTGCGTATCGTAGCTAACATGCTTATCGATATTCTTCAGTTGAATTCCAACTTGATTGAACGCTTGTTGAATAGCCCCTGAGACACTCTGTTGACCTTCGCCACTTAAGAAGTTCGTTCTATCCTGATTGGTATCGAATACACAGACAATTTTCAAACTTTGCGGAAAAGATGAGAAGTTGACCGAGTGAGTCACCCATAAAAAACCATCGAAGCCTTTCAGCGTGTCTTCACAAACGTCAGTTAACACGTCTCTGATTTGATTCTCGATTTTCTTATCTGATTTACGCATGCGGCAAAGGTCCTATTTAACACCTTAAAAAATAAGGTTTTTTGGTCAGTTTTGTACTACCTGATATTGGACACTGTGGCGGTTTCAAATGCAAAGTATTTATTGGGGAGAGTCGACTGGAAGATATAGAGGAAACGCCTCATGTTTGATAGCTTACGAGGCGATCAAACATGAGACGAGTATAGAATTTACTAAAACATTAGCTCGCCGCTTGTTCCCAATCAGTTAATAACTTCATGATTACGCGAGAGTCTTGGAGGGTTGCCATTGGCGCAGCAAGTTGTGTATCACCTTGCTCAACCGCTTGGCGGATATTGCGCACTTGATAATGGAAACCATCACCTTGCGCTTCGACTTTTACTTCACGTGTCGATGTTTCGTAGATCTCAACCGTGAATGTGTTGTCTTCGGTCGGTAACCATGGGTTGGTGTCGAGAATGATACAGCCTTTACTGCCTAAAATCGTAAAACCATGCTTTAAACCGTGGTCTTCAGCAGTGTGGATTTGTGCGGTAAAACGGTCGTTGAAATGCATCATCGCCGACGATTCACAGATATTGCCATCTTCGCCTCGTCGACCGATTGCTGAGATCTGCACGTCATCGAACACGCTCTCACCAAATTGCTGCTGCGCAACAGAGTGAATCAGCGACATTGGGTAACAGCCAAGGTTGTATAGCGCGCCTTTGCTCGCAGGATTCACGAACTGATCAATCGCCGCAACGTAGGAACCTTGAATTGAACGCACTTCGCCAATCTCACCAGTTGCCAGTTCTTGATGAAACTTGGTGATAAGTGGATGGTTTAAATACATCAAACCTTCAGCAAAGAATACGCCCGCTTCTTTCACGGCTAGTAAAGCTTGCTCGGTTTTTTCCATATCTACCGACAAAGACTTCTCACACAAGATCGCTTTGCCTTTTTGAGCCGCTTTAATCACATACTCATGATGAACGTGGTTTGGTAGAGCAATGTAGATAATGTCGACCGACTCATCTTCAATCAAGGCTTCATAGTTGTTGAAGGTTCGTGTTGGCTGGTATTGGGCAGCAAACTCATTGAGTGTTTTCTCTGTGCGTCCAGCAACAGCATACAGCTCACTTTGAGCATCGCCTTTAATCGCATCCGCCATTACGCCTGAGATAAAGCTGGTTCCTAGGATTCCCCATTTCATGTCTTAGATCTCCTGCTCTTGTGCTTTGATAGGCCCACGTTGCGTTTCGAATGCTTGAACCAACTCGGTAATATCACGCTCAATAAACGCTTGGGTATGAGGCATCACAAAGTGCTGATTGATCGCCTCGCGGTTTACGTATTGCTCAAGCAAGATCACACGATCGCTTTGGCTTTGATCATAGGTTGCAATTGCTTGTAGGCAGCCCGGTTCGCTTTGCATGTCTAAACAAAACTGTTCGATAGCTTCGAGCGCAGCTGCTCGTTCTATGTTGGTTTTGATCTTAAGTTCGGCAGTAACAAAGATAGTTTCATTCGTTTGAGGCATTGCACGCTCTTATTTTAGTTAATTATCGGTTTGCCATTAATATAATTACCCCCTAATAATTGATAAACTCACCTTTTGTTTATTGTTTATCAACCAAGAGTGTTCAATGGATAAGTTAACCAGCATGAAAGTCTTCGTCTATGTGGTGGAACAAGGTAGCTTTCGCAGCGCCGCAAACCACTTCAACCTGTCGGCGACCATGATAAGCAAACATGTCCATTCCTTAGAAGCCAGTTTGAAGTCTCAGCTGATCCACCGCACCACGCGTAAGCAATCGTTAACCGATTCAGGACAGCTTTACTATCGTGAGTGTAAGCGAATTCTCGAAGACATCAGCAATGCAGAGAACCTGATTCAAACCTTAGAAAATCAACCGCAAGGCACGGTAAAAATTAACTGCCCAGTTACCTATGGAAACAAGGTGCTCGCCCCTATCGTGGCCAAATTTCTCGCACATCACCCAACCATCAACGTTGAGCTGATGTTGAATAATGACCTTGTCGACCCTTATTCATCCGACATTGACCTGATTGTGCGAATTGGCGACCTGTCCGATTCAAGCTTGGTCGCAAGGTATTTAGGGGATTATGAGATGTGTTATTGCGCGGCGCCCGAATACCTTAACCAACATGCTCAGATCAGAGTATTAGAAGACTTGGCACAACACCCATCGCTTGGATTCAGTTATAGCAGTCGTCGTGATGTGAGTGGTCGAGATGCACAAACGCGGAGTGCGCAAAGCAGTGAATCACAAATCCTAGCCTCTCAGAAACACCAAGCAACGGATAGCGCAGTGAATAAAGGGCAAGTGCGTTTGGTGTCGAATAATGGGGATGTGTTGCGGTATACCGCCCTGCAGGGTGTGGGCGTGTTGTTGCAACCGACTATCTTAGTCGCAGAAGAGATTGATCGTGGAGCGCTGTTGGAAATCCTACCCGGCATGGCGCCGTTACCAAAGCCGATTCACTTGCTCTACAAAACCAAGCAACTGTCGTTGAAGAACAGAACCTTTGTCGAGTTCTTGTTAGCTGCGTTTGCTGAGTAACTAAGCGCTTTCTAAACAACAAAGACCGCTAGACTGTTTGCCATTGGCTCATCAAGCGCTTGCCAAGATCAGAGGGCGTGGTGTTATGGACGATCATCTCATCACATTGGTTGAACACCATGAAGTGTTTTAGTTCATCGCATAAAGCATGAACCAACAACTCATGGTTTTTAATTCGCTCTTCCACAACCAAGTTACGGATATTGAGCAAACCACTCTTCCTGTCGACCTTGCAATCCATTCGTGCCACCAGCTCACCTTGCCACAGAATCGGTAAGCTAAAATAACCAAACTGACGCTTGGCCTCTGGAACATAGCATTCTAGGAGGTAATCAAAGTTGAACAATGATTGCATTCGCTTTCGTTGAATCAGCAGGTTATCAAACGGAGACAGTATCTTAAGCTTGGTTCTGGAAAGAGGTTGATTCAGCAGTTCAAAAGCACCTGGCAGGACATAGTAATCAGAGCCTTGAATATCTACTTTCAGAACCTGCTTATCTTCAAGCATCTGTTGGAGTGCTCTCTGAATCAAAGGCTTTGTGTTCTTGAGTAGGTAGCTCATTTCCGACGCTATTCCAACTCCGTTAGCCTCTAAATAACGTGTTATCAGATGCTCGATGTACTCTTGTTCTGTCGGCTCAGAGGAATCAATTCCGCTCGGTAAAACTCGCTCGGTTAGGTCATACACCTTATGAAAGTTAACTCGGCTTGGCACCATTAAGTCGCCTTGCATGAACAATGTTTCTAATGCTTGCTTGGCCGGTTTACCGCCCCAACCGCCGGGGTTTGGCCTATCCCCTTCAAAATCTTTCGCCATCAACGGCCCTTCATTCTCAATACGTTTGAGAACATGAGCCATCAGTGCGTCATTCTTTTTATACCAATGCTTGAGCTTACCGCTCGCAAAGCCATTCTTGCGGTGTAGGCTGAATCGGAAGTCACGCATGGGTAAATACGCGGCGGCATGCGACCAATACTCAAATACTTCTCGACGCTCTAACAGCTTATCAAGATGGTTCAGTTGGTAATCTTGATTGCGATTCCAAAGCGTGTGGTGGTGAGCTCGCTGAATCACAGAGATGGTATCAATTTGCACATAGCCAAGGTTTTCAATCGCAGACAACGTGTTCGCCAAAGCGCCCCCATTGCGTTGCTTTTTAGGTGGCAACTTCTTAGGCGGCAGCTTTTGCGAAAGCAATACCAGTTTTTGCGCTTGAGCGAGTGACAGTGATTCCATGAAATTCAGACTCTAATTGATAGCAATGATCCGTTTATGATTCAGCAATAAGCTCTTGAAGAATCTGCTTGTAGGTTTCTACCGTCTGCGCGCCCGTTACTGCACTCTTACGGTTGAACACCACAGTAGGAACCGCAGAGATCCCCATGCGTTGCCATTCAAACTCTTGCGCTTCAATTTGCTTCAAGTTGTCGGTGTTCTTTAGGCGCTTCAGTGCCTTCGTTGAGTCTAAGCCAACCGCTTCAAGCTCTTGTGCAATGACTTCAAGATCGGACAGGTCTTTTTGCTCTGTGAAGTGAGCAGCAAAGAAGCGTAGCTTTAACTCAGTCTGTTTGCCGTGCGCTAGTGCAAAATCGAGAAGTACATGTAGATGACGTGAATTGACCATTCTCATACTGTCATAGAAATTGAAATCGAAACCAACCGCTTGGCCGCGAGCCGAAAGCTGTTCTCGTGAACGTTGGCTCTCTTCTGCGCTAGAACCGTATTTTCTCATGATATGGGCACGCAGGTTTTCGCCCTCTTGCGGCATGTCAGGGTTAAGCTCAAACGGCTGCCATTCAAGTTCAATCTGGTCTTCTAAACCAAGTTCCGCAACGGCTAGCTCTAAGTTTTTGTAACCGACTACGCACCACGGGCACATTACGTCAGAAATAATATCAAGTTGAAGTTTCTTGCTCATAATCATTCCAAATATCGTTACTAAGGCGTATCCAATTCAAAGTGAATACCCATCTTTCTGGTTAGACTACAACAAGCTGAACACTCGTTCAAATTTAACTCAATACAACAGCAGCCAACAAAAAAGCCAACTCATTTTCACGAGTTGGCTTTGATAAAAATCGAATCTAGCTTAAGAGCGTTACGCTAGCAACTTCTCAAGTACTTGGAACACACCCGCGTCAACGTTACTTGGCGCGCCAAAACGCGCGATCTCTTTTAACTTTGGATGCGCGTTTTCCATCGCGTAAGAGTGGTAGCTCTCTTTAAGCATTTCCAAGTCATTTAGGTAATCACCAAAGCTCATGGTCTGCTCGTAAGTGAAACCTAATGTGTTCTGTAGATGTTTAATCGCCGCACCTTTTGACGCTTCAGCGTTCATCACATCTAACCAAATTTTTGCGCTTACAACCACTTGGTAGTTCTCACCGAATTTGGCATCAATAGTTGGGTTCACTTTCTCTTGTGAACCGTCGAAGTGACAGATAGCCACCTTGATGAAATCGTCTTCTACCGCCAGTAAGTCTTCTACTTGCTCACGGCGATGATAGTACTTAGAGATCTCCGCCAGAGCACGCTCATCTTTGGTTTCGATGTATGCCGATTTCTTACCGCATAGCACCACATGCGCGCCTTCAATAGCTCGAGCTTCTTTAATGATCTCTTTAATGGCATCGGTATCAAGCAAGCAGCTGTAAAGTTCTTGGCCTTTGTGCATCACTAATGTGCCGTTTTCAGCAATAAACATCATGCGATCTTTAAGCGGGGAAAATGTTTCTAGCAAGCTGTAATACTGGCGGCCAGACGCGGCAGCAAAAATAATATCTTGCGCTTCTAAGCGCTCATAAAGATTGAAAAACTCAGGGTCGAGCTTTCCATGCTCATCGAGTAAGGTGCCATCCATATCAGTCGCGATAAATTTGATGTTTTGTTGGGGCATGTCGGGCGTACCTATTATTGGATTATGATCATTCGTTATCTTGAGTAACGGTTCTGGGTTCGATTATATCGCTAGAGTCGCTGGTGAATACAATGCTTATTTTACCGCCTGTCAGTCACTGTTTCACATCTTTCCAAGGCAAACGCTAACAGAAGCGCATTCCAGTTTGAAGGGTTAAGTCCTACATACAAGATGTGCGTTAGATCACACTCCACTATATTCTTTCCCGTCTCTCCATCACTTTATTCCGACCACAGTCATTATGATTTTAGCTATTATTACGACCTTGCTTTGCATCGTTACCGTCAAGTTTCTAATCACACTTGCGAACTTAGAGCGCCATCGTATTCACATTGAACCTAAAATATCGTTCAAAAGAACTGAGTGGCCGACTGTTTCCGTCATTATTCCTGCGCGAAATGAAGAAGACAATATTGAAATCAGCCTTGGCTCTCTATTGAAGCAGAGCTACCCAAAAGACAAGTTTGAAGTCATTGTTGTTGATGACTTTTCTACTGACTCAACCCGTGCAAAAGTAGAAGCATTGATCAGTAAGTTCGACGTTAACGCGCGCTGTATTTCAGGTAGAACGTTACCGACCGGATGGCTTGGTAAGAGCAATGCATGTATGGCTGGCGCACTCAACGCGAGCGGTGAATATGTGTATTTCATTGATGCAGATACCGATTCAGCACCCGCGATGCTACAGAGCGTTATCGACTTTGCTATCCAACAAAAAACTGATCTCTTATCGTTTAATCCAAAACAA
This sequence comes from Vibrio sp. 10N.222.49.C12, assembly GCF_041475025.1. Taxonomy (NCBI): domain Bacteria; kingdom Pseudomonadati; phylum Pseudomonadota; class Gammaproteobacteria; order Vibrionales; family Vibrionaceae; genus Vibrio; species Vibrio sp. 10N.222.49.C12. The sequence goes on from NZ_JBFRVF010000017.1 coordinate 85,076, forward strand.
ACTTTTGCGTCTGTGGCAGAAAAAGCGACCTTGCCGGGCATCTTTCTATCGATCGCATCTTATATGAACTTTAAAAACTCGAACGACATGACTAAGGAAGAAGCGATTGCTAACGGTCAGGCGATGTTGTTTACCCGAAAATCCTACGACGCAGTCGGTGGACACGCCGCAGTAGCAAACGCGATATCGGAAGACATCGCCTTTGCAAAAGTCATGAAGGTCAATGGATTTAAGATTTTCTGGGCATTTGCAGACAAACTAATGAGTACGCACATGTATTCAGACTTCAACTCAATCTGGGCTGGCTTTTCCAAAAACATGAATCTTATTGTAAATTGTCAATCGCAAGCACAAGCTTTAAAAGTCTTCATCAAAGCCAACATCATCGCATGGGCGGGACCGCTTTTGATGCTGGTATCGGCGAACGCCTTCATCAGTGACATGTCTGCCATTCATGCTTATTCGCTCATTGTCAGCTCTGTGATGCTCTTGGTGTCGATCGTCACCTACTTCATTTTGGTTAAGGAACTGTTTGTTCCCGCAAAATTTGCGTTAACCGTACCCTTCGGTATTTGTGTTCAAAGCCTACTCGTGCTGAACAGTTACCGCTTATCTAAAACCAATAAAATCAGCTGGAAAGGGCGCTCATTAACATGATGAATAAGATTATTACTTTGCTTCTTCTTGCTTGTTCAGTTTCGGTGTTTGCATCAGACACCGATGGCTGGTCACTGGCACGCGATAAAAAAGGCATCGAGGTTTATAACCGTAAAATTGAAGGCAGTCACTTTAAAGAATTTCGAGCAGAAGGCGACATCAACGCGTCCCTCACTTCTATTATCGCACTCTTTATCGATACCTCTGTTGGCACGCAATGGGTAGAAAACATCGATGACATGGAAGAAATAGAGCATTTTAGTGCGGCGCACACGATCACCAAAACCTATACCAAGGCACCTTGGCCAGTTGCCGATCGTGAAGCTATCGTAGAGAACGTCATCACTCAAGATCCAAAGACGATGGTTGTCACCATTGATCAGCATGGTAGGCCTGATTACCTGCCAAACAATAATAAAAAAATCATCAGAGTGGCTGAATTAGAGGCGAGTTGGATCCTGACACCAATCGACGAAAACACCACCCATATCTCTTATCGAGTATTGAGTGATCCAGGTGGCGATATTCCGTATTGGCTCATTAACATGGTGGCCGTTTCTCAGCCTTACAACACGCTTCGCGGGTTATCTAAGATGTTGGATTCTGGTGAGTACACCGATCGTCGCCTTGATTTCATCGAGAACTACACGTCACTTTAACAATGCAATGAATACTCTAGAGGTCTATATTGTGAAATTTCCATTCTCTCCAATCGCAGCGATATTGCTTGTAGCATCAAGTTCAGTATTTGCTAATCAAATTATTGTCGATACTAAAGGTGTTGATGAAACACAGTATCACGCCGATCTGTATGAATGTGAGCAATACGCTCAACAAGTGAAGCCTGAAGAGGTCGATTCTCTTGGCAGCGATATTGTCGGTTCAACCGCTAAGGGTGCAGCGCTGGGTGCGGTTGGTGGAGCCGTCTCTGGCGGGAGTGGTCATGATGGTGCAAAAATTGGTGCTGGCATCGGTATTATCAGCGGCGCTTTAAAGCACGGTGCTCAAAAAAGACAATCCGCCGAGCTATCTGAGCAGCAGAAGTTTCAAGTGAATCGTAACTGTATGATCAACCGAGGCTATACCGTTCTTAACTAGCGGATAACCGAGCAAAATGGCGTTTAATCGATGTTCACGCCATTTTGCGTAGCTGAGTCAAAGCAGAGTTCAACCATAGTCCCTGAATCGCCACCTTAAAGTTCGTTCAAATAGACAGTGAGCATTGACCCCTATTTAAAATAGGCTTATCATTAATCGTCTTTTAACGATTAATGAAAGTGAAACGTCAATATGAACTCAACTTGCTCGACATCTGGTGGCTGTTCTCTGCCCATCGAACACGGTGATGCTAAAGCAGAAAAGCAAATGGCCGCACTGGCGAAAGCACTCGCTCACCCAGCAAGAATACGTATATTGAGTATCCTTTCCACGTTAGAAAAATCGGGCGGCTGCTTGAACAGTGATCTGGTGAGTGAATTGGGTTTAGCTCAATCAACGGTATCAGAGCACTTAAGAATATTGAAAGCCTCAGGTTTTATTACGGCTGAGTCGATTCCGCCGAAGATGTGTTACCGCATCGACCGCGACAATATTCAACGCTTCGAATCGATATTTAACAGCATTTTAAAATAGAAGTTCACGCTTGAATGATCGGCTTTGATAGCCTTTACTTTTAAGCGTGTTTTTTTGCCACAACCAATCGTTTTTCGACGATTTACGATATCAACAAAGAGAGATTACCATGAAACCAAAGTTAGGTTTTCTAGATCGCTACTTAACACTGTGGATTTTTATTGCCATGGGCCTTGGTGTACTACTCGGCACCCTATTCCCACAGATCGAACAGTGGAACGATTCAATGTCTGTTGGCACCACTAACATTCCGCTTGCGATTGGACTTATCTTAATGATGTACCCACCTCTGGCTAAGGTTAACTACAACCTGCTAGGCACCGTGGTAAAAGATAAGAAAGCCATTAAGCTCTCTTTGATCATGAACTGGATCGTTGGTCCAATTCTGATGTTTGTATTGGCACTAACTTTCTTGGGAGACCACCCAGGTTACATGGTTGGGGTGATTCTGATTGGTCTTGCTCGTTGTGTGGCGATGGTTCTGGTTTGGAACGACATCGGCGGCGGTAACAAAGAGTACGGCGCGGCATTGGTTGCTCTAAACAGTGCATTCCAAGTGGTGAGCTACAGCTTTATGGCGTGGTTGTTCATCAGCGTTCTTCCACCAGTATTTGGTTACGAAGGCATGTTGGTTGATATCTCGATGATCGACATTGCACACAGTGTACTTATCTACCTAGGTATCCCATTCCTAGCGGGCTTCCTAAGCCGTAAGATCCTTGTGTCGATGAAAGGCGAGCAGTGGTACAACGACGTATTTATTCCACGCATCTCTCCAATCACACTGATTGCACTACTGGCGACTATCGTTCTGATGTTCAGCCTGAAAGGTGAAATGATTGTTGAACTGCCAACGGACGTTCTATTAATTGCGGTTCCACTGACTATCTACTTCACTGCGATGTTCTTCATCAGTTTCTTCATCGGTAAAAAGATGGGCATCGAGTACGACAAGAACGCATCAATTGCATTTACAGCAACAGGTAACAACTTCGAGCTAGCGATTGCCGTGGCTATCTCAGTATTCGGTATCAACTCAGACCAAGCGTTTGCAGGCGTTATCGGTCCACTGATTGAAGTCCCTGTGCTGATTTACCTTGTGAACGTGGCGCTTAAGATGAAAGACAAGTACTACAACGGTCAGACGGTTAAACCTAGCGTATAGCATCTACGTCTACACCTAGAACTAGAACTAACAAAAAGCAGCATCACTTTGAACAGAAAGGCTCACACGTTAAACGGTGAGCCTTTTCTTTATTCAGTTTGACCCAATTTAAGTCTCGCCCAGCTTACGTTTCGTCTAATAGGCCTTTCAATGCTTGTTCAAGCCAAAGCAATGCTGGGCCTTTCGAACGTGTTTTAGACAAAACAAGATCAACGGGCGGCGACCATGTTTTGTGATCGAATGACACATTCACCTCTACCAAGCGCTGTTTAATAAGCTCTTCTTCAACAAGGTGTTTCGGTAAGTATGCCCAACCGATATCGCTACCAAGAATCATCTCTTTAATGACGATAAAGCTGTTTGACCACCATACCTTTCCGGCAATCAGCGGAAACTGATCCATCACCTTACCTTTGTCTCCCCTCAACATTAACTGACGATGCGGGAGTAAGTCAGAGAGTTTCGCCACACCTGTTTTTGCGAGCGCATGACTTGGATGACACACAGCAATAAACGGTAAGTGACCGATAAAGCAAGGCTCAGAACCGACATCAAAAGCCAAGTTAGTAAACATTAATCCAATGTCGGCCCTCTCTTCGATAATTAACGGATTGACCTCTGTCGTGGTACACGCAACCAGTTCCACTTCAGTCGCAGGGAATTGTTGACTGAACTGACTAAAGATCTTAGATAGATTCGGGACCAATAGTGAATCATCTAATGCAATTTTGATGAGCCCCTCTTCACCACTGCCCATCGCACTAACCGTCACATTCAGATCTTCAACCTGAAGCACGATCGCTTTCACCTGTTTAAATAACTGCTCGCCCGCTTTGGTTAGTGAAGGCTTTCGAGTCGAACGATCAAAAAGCTCAACATTAAAATCTATTTCAAGATTACTGATGCCTTGGCTCACCGCCGACTGCACCTTCCCCAAATGACGAGCACTGGCAGAAAATGACCCTAATTCAACGGCATACACAAACATTTTCAGTTGTTCAATGTTGTACATTCGGTTTCTCCCAAATCTTACTATCACAAGATGTGATGCTAACTATCTTTATATTATCACTTAAGTAGATATTATCTAGCCAAGTCATTTGCCCATCGGCGGCTATTTAATCGTAAAGAGAGTTAGAAAAATGTCACATAAAGAACGCATGTTGCACATGGTGCTATTTGAAGTGTTCGCACTGATCATGATGGCGGGGCTAGCAACCTACATTACTGGCAATGGAGCTGGGGAAATGGCGGGGTTAGCACTTGCGATGTCGCTAATAGCAATGGCTTGGAACTACGTCTACAACTACGGCTACGACAAAATCTTCGGGGCAGACAGAACAAAACGAACGAAGAAAACCCGAGTTTTACACGGATTGGGGTTTGAACTTGGTTTAATGACAGTGACGCTACCAGTCTTGATGTGGGTGTTGAAGCTGGATTTCCTAACCGTATTGATTATGGACATCGGCCTAGTCATTTTCTTTGTACTCTACGCTATCGGATTTAACTGGGCGTACGATTCAGTAAGAGACTACTTTGTTACACAAGGCAAAGTTAACGCTTTAAATTAATTCACCGATTCGCTCAAATATCATCACCGAGCGATAAACAAAACGAATTGCCAGATTCAGTATGGATCTGGCATTTTTTGTCATAGCTTAAGTACATCCTTGTTTGTTAACGCTTTTCCAACATTTGAGACCCCGGATAAGTCCACAAGATCCAAGTTTAATAAACCACCACTCGAGAATCAGCATCACAAATCCAAACATAAACTCCTCGTACCAGTTGCGCATTCATTTACATATAGGTAGTTTGAGCGGCTTCGCAACCTATCAATTCGAGCAATGACGTTCATGCGAGCATCTTTTTCGAGCAAAAGTGTTCGGATTAACATTTCAAGTGACTTTAATTAACAATTTTATGCTCAAACGCTCACTTTTGATGTTCGTTTATTTTCGAGTTCGCAAATATATGCACAATACACGTGCTAGATAAGCAAAACTAAAAAGGACTCGAACATGACAACAAACAAACACCCTTCTTTATTTGGGCAATGCTTGGCTGAATTTATCGGTACAGGATTACTCATATTCTTTGGCGTTGGCTGTGTGGCCGCTCTGGTATTAACTGGTGCGACATTCGGACAATGGGAAATCAGCATCATCTGGGGCTTCGGTGTTGCGATTGCAATTTACTGTACTGCCGGCGTTTCAGGCGCACACATCAACCCAGCCGTAACGATTGCACTAGCCATGTTCCATGGCTTTGATAAAGCAAAAGTGGTGCCTTACATCATTTCGCAACTGCTTGGCGCTTTCTGCTCTGCAGCATTGGTTTACAGCCTGTACAGCAACCTATTTACTGACTACGAAATCGCACATAACTTCGTTCGTAGCAGCCAAGACGCACTATCAACTGCTGGTATCTTCTCGACTTACCCACATGCTTCACTTTCTTTCTTCGGCGCTTTTGCTGTGGAATTCGTGATTACTGCAGTGTTGATGTTTGCCATTTTAGCGTTAGGTGATGAGAACAACGGCGCATCTCGCGGTGCAATGAACCCTCTACTGATCGGTATTCTTATCGCGGTTATCGGTGGTTCTTTAGGTCCACTGACTGGCTTTGCAATGAACCCTGCTCGTGACTTCGGACCAAAACTGTTCGCTTACTTTGCAGGTTGGGATTTCGCACTAAGCGGTGCTCGTGATATTCCTTACTTCATCGTTCCAATTCTTGCTCCAATTGCTGGTGCGTGTTTTGGTGGTTGGTTGTACCCACGTGTTATCGGTGCTTACCTACCAGTAGAAGGCCAAGGCTGCACAATTCCAAACCAATGTGAAACAGAAGAAGAAGCTGAACAAGCTCAAGCTTAATTCCTAAGCGACCCTACATTTACTAAAATATAAATAACAAAAGAAAAAGGACTCTTACCATGACCGAGCAAAAATACATTGTTGCCCTAGACCAAGGAACAACAAGTTCACGCGCCGTAATTCTCGACCATGATGCAAATATCGTCAGTTCTTCTCAGCGAGAGTTTACCCAGATTTATCCTAAAGCTGGCTGGGTTGAGCATGATCCAATGGAAATTTGGGCGACTCAAAGCTCTACATTGGTTGAAGCTTTGGCTAAAGCAGGCATTCGCAGCGATGAGCTAGCCGGCATTGGTATCACCAACCAACGTGAAACTACTATTGTATGGAACAAAGAAACTGGCAAACCGGTTTACAACGCCATCGTATGGCAGTGTCGCCGAACTGCCGACATCTGTGAAGACCTTAAAGCGCGTGGCCTAGAAGACTACGTACGTGACAATACTGGCTTAGTCCTTGACCCGTATTTCTCAGGTACCAAAGTAAAATGGATTCTAGACAACGTTGAAGGCGCTCGCGAAGACGCTGAAGCTGGCAAACTACTGTTCGGTACGGTTGATACTTGGTTGGTTTGGAAGATGACTCAAGGACGTGTTCACGTTACGGATTACACTAACGCGTCACGTACTATGTTGTTCAACATCAACGACCTATGCTGGGATCAAAAGCTACTTGATGAAATGGGGGTCCCGTCATCAATGATGCCAGAAGTGAAGCGTTCTTCTGAAGTTTACGGTCAAACGAACCTTGGTGGTAAAGGCGGTACTCGTATTCCAATCGCGGGTATTGCGGGTGACCAACAAGCTGCACTTTACGGTCAAATGTGTGTAGAAGCAGGCCAAGCTAAGAACACTTATGGTACTGGTTGTTTCCTTCTAATGAACACAGGCCAAGAGAAAGTCACATCGAAAAACGGCCTTCTAACCACACTGGCATGTGGCCCTAAAGGCGAACCTGCATACGCACTGGAAGGTGCAGTATTCATGGGCGGCGCATCAATCCAATGGCTACGTGATGAAATGAAACTACTGGCTGGCGCAGAAGACTCTGAGTACTTCGCAACGAAAGTGGATTCTTCAAACGGCGTTTACGTAGTCCCTGCGTTTACTGGTTTAGGCGCACCATACTGGGATGCTTACGCTCGCGGTACGATTGTTGGCTTAACACGTGGTGTTAACTCTAACCACATCATCCGTGCAACACTGGAAGGTATTGCTTACCAAACTCGTGACGTATTGGATGCGATGCAAGCGGACTCTGGCATCAAGCTAGCAAACCTACGTGTTGATGGTGGTGCAGTAGCGAACAACTTCCTAATGCAATTCCAATCAGACGTACTAGATACAGAAGTTCACCGTCCTGAAGTAACTGAAGTAACGGCTCTGGGTGCAGCATACCTTGCTGGTCTAGCAGTTGGTTTCTGGGACAGCATCGATGAGCTTCAAGACAAAGCAGTACTAGACCGTACGTTCTTGCCACACCATGATGAAGAAAAGCGTAACCGCCGTTACAAAGGTTGGAAGCGTGCTATCAAGTGTGCACAAGTTTGGTCTGAACTGCACGATGACGACGAAGAGTAAAATCGAGCGTTCGAATAATCACTCTCTTATCGATTGAATTGTTCGTTCCTCAGTAAACGAAACTAAAAAGAGCACTATTTTGTGCTCTTTTTTGCGTTTGGAGCCAATTTTTCATGTTTTGATCAACGTTTTTGCGGTTTGGACATAATTCCTTACTATCATTACTTCTCTCTCCTCATCAATTCGAGCACAATAGCGCGAGTTAATATTTTCGATTGTGACGCGCTAGAGCCCATAGCGTGCAGGGAGTGGTAAGTTAAGTGAAGCAGATACCAAGACACCAGCAGATTGTAGACCTGGTAAAAACACAAGGATATGTGAGCACAGAAGAGCTCGTTGAAAAATTCGATGTCAGCCCACAAACCATCAGACGAGATCTCAATGAGCTGGCCGATAGCAACAAAATCCGTCGTTATCACGGTGGTGCAACCATTCCTCTTAGCTCAGAAAACACCTCTTACAACACGCGTAAAGCGCTCAACTTCAATGAAAAAGATGTGATTGCCGACGAGCTGGTAAAACACATTCCAGATGGTGCAACCTTGTTCGTTGATATCGGCACTACGCCAGAATCGGTGGCGCGCGCGCTGAACAAGAACCACAAACAACTCAGAGTCGTGACTAACAACATTAACGTTGCCAGCATCCTTCTTCCGAACCCAGAGATCAAGGTTATCTTGGCGGGCGGTGAAGTACGTAACCGCGATGGCGGTATTGTTGGCGAAGCGACACTCGACTTTGTAAAGCAGTTCCGCCTCGATTTCGGCATCTTAGGCATCAGCGGCATCGACTTTGATGGCTCACTGCTCGATTTTGATTACCACGAAGTTCGTGTAAAACAAGCCATCATCGAAAACAGTCGCAGCATCTTCTTAGCCGTCGACCACAGTAAGTTTGGTCGTAACGCGATGGTTAAGCTCGGCAATATCTCTCAGGCCCACATGGTGTTTACTAATAAGCAGCCACCGGAAGAGATTCTCAACATCCTTAAAGATTCGGCAATACCATTAGAAGTGATCGATACCGCTCGTCCTATGAGCGAATAACTAAACATAAGAGCTCAGTGACGCCACTTTCTTAAATGAATCACCATTCTTTATAGAAAAGTTAATAAAGTAAAACTTGCTCGCTGTCACTGTCGCTTCTATGCTCGAATTAGTCTTATTTGAACCTCTGCTTTCATAAGCAGAGGTTTTTTTATGCCCAAATCACATAAAACGCGCATAAACGAAAATAATAAATGACCGCAAACGAAAGTTCATATAGGATTCAATTATGTTCTAAAATGCTCGTTCGCTCAGAAAGAGGTCAAAACCATGAGTGCTCAACAAAATAATTCAAACAACAGTACATCTTCCACTTTAGACTTGATCGTGATTGGCGGCGGCATCAATGGTGCAGGCATCGCGGCAGATGCAGCAGGTCGTGGTCTAAACGTTGGCTTATACGAAGCAAATGATTTCGCGTCTGCGACGTCTTCTGCTAGCTCAAAGCTTATCCACGGTGGCCTACGCTACCTTGAACATTACGAATTTCGTTTGGTTTCGGAAGCACTCGCTGAACGTGAAGTCTTGTTAAGAAAAGCGCCTCACGTTGCTCAGCCAATGCGTTTCCGTTTACCTCATCGACCATTTTTACGCCCAGCTTGGATGATTCGCTGTGGTCTATTCCTTTACGATAACTTGGGTAAGCGCACCACTCTTCCTGGAAGTAAGACAGTCAACCTAGCAAAATCAGGGCTACTGAAACCAGAAATGAAGACAGGCTTCGAATACTCAGATTGCTGGGTTGATGATGCTCGTATGGTATTGCTCAACGTGTTGGCAGCAAAAGAAAACAACGCAGAAGTACGTAACTACTGCCGTGTTGAAAAAGCGCACCGCGAAGGTGGTATTTGGCATGTGACGATCCTTGATGTGATGACAAACCAACGCTTTGAACGCAAAGCAAGAGCGCTTGTTAACGCTGCAGGCCCTTGGGTTAAGCAGTTCTTTGATGATGGGTTAGAGCAGGCTTCGCCTCGTAATATTCGTCTGATCAAAGGCTCGCACATTGTTGTGCCACGCATTCACGACGAACCACAAGCGTACATTCTGCAAAACAAAGACAATCGTATTGTGTTCATGATCCCTTACCTAGATAAGTTCTCGATCATCGGCACTACCGACCTTGAATACAAAGGCGACCCACGTAACGTCGCAATTGATGATTTCGAAGTAGATTACTTGATTGATATCGTTAACCAGCACTTTGTTAAACAGCTTGGCCGTGAAGACGTGGTTTGGACATACAGTGGCGTAAGGCCGCTTTGTGACGACGAATCTGATTCACCACAAGCGATCACTCGTGACTACACATTGGAATTGGACGCAGAGCTAGATCAAGCACCACTGCTTTCGATCTTCGGTGGCAAGTTGACCACTTATCGTAAACTCGGCGAAGCGGCACTGAACAAGCTAGAACCACACCTAACCAACATGGGCGCACCATGGACAGCGAACGACACGCTTCCAGGCGGTAACTTTAGTTGCAGCAGAGAGCAGCTTGCGAAGATGATCCACACGAAATACCCTTGGGCATCTGAAGCGTTATTACTTCGCTACGTGACTCAATTTGGTACTTACACATGGAAACTATTGGAAGGCGCAAATAGCGAAGCTGACCTTGGCATCCAGTTCTCAAGCGAAGCCCATGGCGTTTATCAAGTTGAAATCGATTACTTGATTAATGAAGAGATGGCGATGACTGACGAAGACATCTTGTGGCGCAGAACCAAACTTGGCTTATACATGAGCGAATCCGAGCAGCAAGCGGTGACGGATTACCTGAAAGAGAAACTACAAAGCAAGGTAGTGAGCTTTTCTCAAGTAGGCTAACCCCACCAGCCTAAGCATGGTTCAAGAACATACTTAACAACGAAGCTTAGCGTCCCCCGCGCTAAGCTTTTTTATTGCCTGCTATTCCGACCTAAGAACTCGATTGATCGTCTCCTTCGCACGGACTGAGGCTTTGTTCACTCCCCCCATTTTCAACAAAAACTAAATAGTGTTTTATTAATCCGGTTGATTATCAACTTCATAAAAGGTTGCTATTCTTTACCTCAATGAAACGACACATTTAAAAACGCTCACCATGTCAGCGCTTTAATAAGGAATCTATTCCATGCAAAAAGTTATTCTGATCACAGGCTCTACCGATGGTATCGGCTTCGAAACGGCAAAAGTACTTGTTCAACAAGGTCACCACGTTTTATTGCATGGACGTAACCCAAGCAAACTCAAAGACGTAGAGCAGCAACTTGTGGCTATCTCTGCGGAAGCGAAAATTCAAAGTTACGTGGCAGACTTGTCTGTTCTGGCTGATGTGGATGCGTTGGCTGACAAAGTAATTGCTGAGCGCGATAAGATTGATGTACTGATCAACAACGCAGGTGTGTTCAACACTCCGAACCCAATCACTAAAGACGGTTTAGATGTTCGTTTTGTTGTGAATACCATTTCACCATACCATCTGACTAAACGTCTGCTACCTGTACTCGATGCATCTAGCCGAGTGGTGAACCTGTCTTCAGCCGCGCAAGCAGCAGTGAACATCGAAGCGCTAGAAGGTAAGAAACCAATGTCTGATGGTGACGCTTACGCACAAAGCAAGCTTGCGATCACTATGTGGACTCGTGAGATGGCAAAAGAGTTAGGCTCTACGGGGCCAATGGTGGTTGCTGTCAACCCAGCTTCGTTACTAGGCAGCAAGATGGTGAAAGACGCTTATGGCATTGCAGGCGGCGACCTAAGCATCGGTTCTGATATTCTGGTTCGCGCATCATTGTCTGATGAGTTCGCACAAGCAGGCGGTCAATACTTTGATAACGACAACAACACGTTTGCTAACCCGCACCCAGATGCGATTTACGGCGATAAGTCACAACAAGTTGTCGCTAAAATTGAAGAGATCATCAAAGCAACGCTTTCTTAATGACAGCTATGCTCAAATGATTTTCTGATTCCAAGAAAAAGCCCTACGTGACTA